>NZ_VFSI01000004.1:0-172969 GCF_006385825.1 Streptococcus sp. D2
AGGCGGTTAGAGGTTCGACTCCTCTAGGGTGCATTTTTCTATTTAACTCGGGAAGTAGCTCAGCTTGGTAGAGTACTTGGTTTGGGACCAAGGTGTCGCAGGTTCGAATCCTGTCTTCCCGATTCATTAAAGAGATACCTATGTGTATCTTTTTTATTTTTAAAATTAAGAGAGAATCATTTTGGTTCTCTCTTTTTTGAATTTCAGTAATTCATTCTATAGTCATTTAGTTTTAAAAAAGCGTTTCAAACATTCAAAAAGATTTGGTACTTCCCTTGATAAATCCGTCACTTTCTTTTTTAGGATGAAAACTAGCATTGTCCATGACAATGACATGAGGGCTCTTCAAAAGAGGTAGTAGTTGCGTTTTGAACCACTCCACAAAGAAACCACTCATCGTACTTTCCTTGTAAATCATAGGAGATATAAACTCTCCGTCTACTTGTCCTGCAACAATTGAAGTCCGCTAATCTTTTCATAGACTTTCTCCCCTCTAGGAGCCCGTGCATAAGGACGATAGAGGTAGCAGTCGATTCCTGTTTCATTAATATATACGACTGGTAAATCTTTTAGGATATTCAAAATATAAAGAAACTCATCGACTTTCTCTGGATTTTGTTCCTTAAAGCTAGTCGTCTTTTTTTAAAGCGACATGAAACTGCTTTAAAGCTGCCCATACTGAAGGAACAGCACAATTAAAATGTGCCACAATTTCCCGTAAAAAAGTGTCTGGATGAGCCTCTACAAAGGCTTTCAATTCCTCTAAAGTAATCTTCCGCTTTTTGACGACTCGCTTTCTCCGCTCTAAGTGTCCTTGTTCGCGTCTTTCTTTTCCCACGTGAAGAGAGTTCTGACGCCAACATCAAAAACTTTAGTTGCTTCGACATGGCTGTATCCCTCTTTAATGTAATCTAATGCTCCTTGTTTAAAATCTGTACTATATGCAGAGTTTTATTGTAATATGCTTATTTAAAACTAAGAAACTATAAATGAGTATTAGTTTATATTATAGTTTAAATTTTCTATCACTTTGAAGGAAATAACTATAGATTCTTTTCCACCTCATGTTTTATTGTATAGTGTATTTTGCTTGCTTTGAACAGAATCTTTTATGACATTTGTCATATTTTCTAGTGACAGAAGCTTCTAGCTCCGCTAACTTCAAAAGACTATAATTGAAGTATGAAATGGAGGAAGAAAAAATGAAAGATAAAGTAATTGTCGCAATGAGTTTAGTAGCAGCAGGAGTCATGACTTATTTCATGTTTTCAGGATTGGATGAAGGCTTCTATCATTTTCCTTGGGAGCTATTTGCAGGTTTTGGAATCATGTCTTGGTTGATCCGAGAAGGTTTGAAATTGGTCTCAGATGTGAAAAAGGAGTTTGAAAAATGAAAAAAGCGATTCTCTATCTTTTTATTGGACTATCACTAGTGGTATGGTTGGTAGAAATGTTTACAGGTTAGTTTGATCAAGCCTTCCTGCACCAAGCTATTCGCGGTGCCTGGGGATTAGGATTTATGATTTTTATCGCCTTTCCGGTGGGAAAGGAGTGGCTGAAAGGAGAATATCATGAACATGATTAAGGTAGAAAGCCTAAATAAAAGCATCAAGAGCAAGGCTATATTGAAAGGTATTTCCTTTGAAGTGGCAGAAGGTGAATGCGTCGCCTTGATTGGGCCCAATGGTGCTGGAAAGACCACACTCTTGGACTGTTTGCTTGGAGATAAACTGGTCACAAGTGGTCAAGTATCCATCCAAGGCTTGCCAGTGACGAGTTCTCAGTTAGACTATATTAGAGGCTACCTGCCTCAAGAAAATGTCATCGTTCAGAAATTAAAGGTCAAAGAGTTGATTTCTTTCTTTCAAAGTATTTATCCAAATCCCTTGAATAATCAGGAGATTGATCAACTATTGCAGTTTGACAAGCAACAGAAAGAGCAATTTGCAGAAAAATTGTCAGGTGGGCAAAAGCGTCTCTTCTCTTTTGTCTTGACCTTGATTGGCCGACCAAAGCTAGTCTTTTTAGATGAGCCGACTGCTGCCATGGATACTTCAACCCGTCAACGCTTTTGGGAAATTGTTCAGGAGCTAAAAGCTAAGGGAGTTACCATTCTCTATTCGTCCCATTACATCGAAGAGGTAGAACATACAGCTGACCGGATTTTGGTTTTAAATAAGGGAGAGTTGATTCGTGATACGACGCCTCTAGCTATGCGTAGTGAGGAGATTGAAAAGCATTTTATCCTTCCTCTAGCATACAAGGAAATTGTTGAGCAGTCTAACTTGGTTGAAAACTGGGTACAAAAACAAGATGCTCTGCAAGTAGTCACACGAGAGGCAAATGCTTTTTGGCAACTGTTAGTTCAAGCAGGATGTAGCATACAAGAAATCGAAGTTAATAACCGTAGTTTGCTAGATACAATCTTTGAAGAAACACAGAAGGGAGATGACTAAGATGAAACGATGGATCGCATTAAATAAAATAGAATTTCTATTGACCAAACGGCAACTAGTCTATTATTTATTATCAGTAGGGATGCCGACAGCCTTCTATTTATTCTTTTCAGGCATGTACCAGGAAACACCAGGTGGACCGGCTAATTTTATGCGCGACTACCTCATCTCCATGACAGCCTTTTCCATGATGTCAACAGCTATCTTTTCATTCCCAGTTGTTTTACATACCGACAAGATCAACAATTGGCAGAAAATAATACGTCATAGCCCTGTAAATATGGTAGAATATTATCTATCAAAGATAACAAGTATGATGGTTGATTATTTGGTCTCAATTCTGGTTGTTTTCTCAGTTGGGCATTTTGTAAGAGGTGTGGATATGTCTCTTGGAAACTGGATTGGGGCTGCGTTCTTGCTGATAGTAGGAAGTGTTGCCTTTGTAGCACTTGGCTTAACCCTGACTCTCTTGCCGTCCAGTCAGCTGATGTCTGTCGTGGGCAATCTTCTTTACTTTGGCTTGGCTGTTTTAGGCGGACTCTGGATGCCTGTCTCTTTATTTCCAGACTGGATGCAAGCAATCGGGAAGCGTCTACCAAGCTATCAGTTGATGGAGCTGCTCAAGACCTTCTTAAACGAGGGTGGCATCAATTTATCAGCCACAGTTTATCTACTTGTTTTTTCAGCAGTTTTGTTTGGTTTGACCATTTACCTTCAAGGTCATAAGGAGAATGCTTAATGCTTGAAAGACTGAAAAGCATACATTATATGTTCTGGGTCAGTTTAATTTTTATGATTTTCCCCATCCTACCTGTAGTGACTGGGTGGCTTCCTGTCTGGCATTTATTGATTGATATTCTATTTGTAGTGGCGTATTTGGGTGTTTTAACAACTAAGAATCAGCGCCTATCTTGGCTTTTCTGGGGCATCATGCTGGTCTATGTAGTTGGGAATACTGCCTTTGTTGCTGTTAATTATATCTGGTTTTTCTTTTTCCTATCCAATCTCTTAAGTTATCATTTCAGCGTAGGTGGTTTAAAGTCTTTACATGTCTGGACTTTTCTCCTTGCTCAAGTCCTTGTTGTGGGGCAACTGTTGATTTTTCAGAGAATCGAAGTTGAGTTTCTATTCTATCTACTTGTAATTCTTGCTTTTGTCGATTTAATGACTTTTGGCTTGGTTCGGATTCGGATTGTGGAGGATTTGAAAGAAGCACAGGCTAAGCAAAATGCCCAGATAAATCTATTGCTTGCTGAAAATGAACGCAGTCGTATCGGTCAAGATTTGCATGATAGTTTGGGACACACCTTTGCTATGCTGAGTGTCAAGACAGATTTAGCCTTGCAGTTGTTTCAGATGGAGGCATATCCACAGGTGGAAAAGGAATTAAAAGAAATTCACCAGATCAGCAAGGATTCCATGAATGAAGTACGAACCATCGTGGAAAATCTGAAATCACGGACCCTAGCATCAGAGCTTGAGACTGTTAAGAAGATGCTGGAAATTGCTGGCATTGAGGTTCAAGTTGACAATCAATTGGACAAGGCTAGTTTGACTCAGGATGTGGAGTCGACGGCTGCTATGGTTTTGTTAGAACTGGCGACCAATATCATCAAGCATGCCAGAGCTGAAAAAGCCTACCTAAAACTGGAACGTACAGATCAGGAATTGGTCCTGACAGTTAGAGATGACGGGAAAGGATTTGCAACTGTAAAAGGAAATGAACTTCATACAGTCCGTGATCGTGCAACAGCCTTCTCAGGTCAAGTAGAGCTGGTCAGTTTGAAAGATCCCACAGATGTGCGCGTGCATCTGCCTTATAAGGAGAGAAAGTAGATGAAAGTATTAGTCGCAGAAGATCAAAGTATGCTTAGAGACGCCATGTGTCAATTGCTCACTCTTCAACCTGATGTGGAGACCGTCTTGCAGGCGAAAAATGGAGCTGAAGCTATTGAGGTTTTGGGGAAAGAAGTAGTAGATATTGCCATCCTTGACGTCGAAATGCCTGTTAAGACAGGTCTTGAAGTCTTGGAATGGATACGAGCAGAAAAGCTTGAAACAAGGGTGGTTGTAGTGACGACCTTCAAGCGTCCTGGGTATTTTGAACGTGCGGTCAAGGCTGGAGTAGATGCTTATGTATTAAAAGAAAGAAACATTGCAGACCTCATGCAAACCTTGCACACCGTCCTAGAGGGACGCAAGGAGTATTCGCCTGAATTGATGGAAGTGGTGATGACGCATCCCAATCCATTAACAGAGCAAGAAATCGCAGTTTTAAAGGGAATCGCTCAGGGTTTATCTAATCAAGAAATTGCAGACAAACTTTATCTATCCAACGGAACCATTCGAAACTATGTCACCAATATTCTTTCAAAACTAGATGCAGGTAATCGAACAGAGGCAGCTAATATCGCGAAAGAATCTGGTTGGTTGTGATGATATAATATTTTTTGAACATTATATGCTAAAGTTGATGGGATTGAATGGAACAATACTAACTTTAGGAGAGGGGGGATTCCTCCTTTTTCTTTTTTGGGGGAGCACTACAAAAGAGCTAAAATTAAGAATAAAAAAGAAAAATATCTTGACAACCAAGGGAAAAATTTGTTACAATAATAGACGGTACTTTTTACTTTTGGTCTCTCAAGAGTGTACAGGGACGTGCTGACAAATGTTGCAAAAGTACACACAGATGATAGCTGTCACCAAGTGTATCATCACCAAAAATAAAAAAAAACACAGGAGAATGTAGATGCCTACAATTAACCAATTGGTTCGCAAACCGCGTAAATCAAAAGTAGAAAAATCTAAATCACCAGCTTTGAACGTTGGTTACAACAGTCATAAAAAAGTTCAAACAAACGTTTCTTCACCACAAAAACGTGGTGTTGCAACTCGTGTTGGAACAATGACACCTAAAAAACCTAACTCAGCCCTTCGTAAATTCGCTCGTGTACGTTTGAGCAACCTTATCGAAGTTACTGCCTACATCCCAGGTATCGGACACAACTTGCAAGAGCACAGCGTGGTTCTTCTTCGTGGTGGACGTGTAAAAGACCTTCCAGGGGTACGTTACCATATCGTCCGTGGTGCACTTGATACTGCAGGTGTTAACGATCGTAAACAAGGCCGTTCTAAATACGGTACTAAACGTCCAAAAGCATAAGGAAAGGGGATAAAGAGAAATGAGTCGTAAAAATAGAGCTCCAAAACGTGACGTATTGCCAGATCCGCTTTACAATTCACAACTAGTTACTCGTCTTATCAACCGCGTTATGCTTGATGGTAAACGTGGTACAGCTGCTTCAATCGTTTACGGTGCCTTTGAGCAAATCAAAGAAGCTACTGGAAACGATGCACTTGAAGTATTTGAAACAGCTATGGAAAACATCATGCCTGTACTTGAAGTACGTGCACGTCGTGTTGGTGGTTCTAACTACCAAGTCCCAGTTGAAGTTCGTCCAGAACGTCGTACAACACTTGGACTTCGTTGGTTGGTAACAATCGCTCGTCTTCGTGGTGAGCACACAATGCAAGACCGTCTTGCAAAAGAAATCTTGGATGCTGCTAACAACACTGGTGCAGCTGTTAAGAAACGTGAAGACACTCACCGTATGGCTGAAGCTAACCGTGCATTTGCACACTTCCGTTGGTAATATAGGATGCGAAAGCGTTAAGAAAGTCCCAGAGAAAATAGGGAATCAAAGCAGGTTGCGATTGCAACCAATGAGATTCATCTTTTTCTCCAGACTTTTAGCTTGAGCTCAACTCAACTAACTTGGCCTTTTAGCCCGAGTTCAATTTAACTTGTAAATCTACAGGTTGAAACCAACAGTAGCATGAAAACATTGAGAACGGGTAGGTCCTGCCTATCCGTTTTTATTAAAATCATGTTATAATAGAATAGAAATCAAAAATAAATAGGAGAAACAAACCTCATGGCACGCGAATTTTCACTTGAAAAAACTCGTAATATCGGTATCATGGCTCACGTCGATGCCGGTAAAACAACAACTACTGAGCGTATTCTTTACTACACTGGTAAAATCCACAAAATCGGTGAAACTCACGAAGGTGCGTCACAAATGGACTGGATGGAGCAAGAGCAAGAGCGTGGTATTACTATCACATCTGCTGCGACAACAGCTCAATGGAACAACCACCGCGTAAACATCATCGACACACCAGGACACGTGGACTTCACAATCGAAGTACAACGTTCTCTTCGTGTATTGGATGGTGCGGTTACCGTTCTTGACTCACAATCAGGTGTTGAGCCTCAAACTGAAACAGTTTGGCGTCAAGCGACTGAGTACGGAGTTCCACGTATCGTATTTGCCAACAAAATGGACAAAATCGGTGCTGACTTCCTTTACTCTGTAAGCACACTTCACGATCGTCTTCAAGCAAATGCACACCCAATCCAATTGCCAATCGGTTCTGAGGATGACTTCCGTGGTATCATCGACTTGATCAAGATGAAAGCTGAAATCTATACGAACGACCTTGGTACAGATATCCTTGAAGAAGACATCCCAGCTGAATACCTTGACCAAGCTCAAGAATACCGTGAAAAATTGATCGAAGCAGTTGCTGAAACTGACGAAGAATTGATGATGAAATACCTCGAAGGTGAAGAAATCACTAACGAAGAATTGAAAGCTGGTATCCGTAAAGCTACTATCAACGTTGAATTCTTCCCAGTATTGTGTGGTTCAGCTTTCAAAAACAAAGGTGTTCAATTGATGCTTGATGCAGTTATTGACTACCTTCCAAGCCCACTTGATATCCCAGCTATCAAAGGTATTAACCCAGATACAGACGCTGAAGAAACTCGTCCAGCCTCTGACGAAGAGCCATTTGCAGCTCTTGCCTTCAAGATCATGACTGACCCATTCGTAGGTCGTTTGACATTCTTCCGTGTTTACTCAGGTGTGCTTCAATCAGGTTCATACGTATTGAACACTTCTAAAGGTAAACGTGAACGTATCGGACGTATCCTTCAAATGCACGCTAACAGCCGTCAAGAAATCGACACTGTTTACTCAGGTGATATCGCTGCTGCCGTTGGTTTGAAAGATACTACAACTGGTGACTCATTGACAGATGAAAAAGCTAAAATCATCCTTGAGTCAATCAATGTTCCAGAACCAGTTATCCAATTGATGGTTGAGCCAAAATCTAAAGCAGACCAAGATAAGATGGGTATCGCCCTTCAAAAATTGGCTGAAGAAGATCCAACATTCCGCGTTGAAACAAACGTTGAAACTGGTGAAACAGTTATCTCTGGTATGGGTGAGCTTCACCTTGACGTCCTTGTTGACCGTATGCGTCGTGAGTTCAAAGTTGAAGCGAACGTAGGTGCTCCTCAAGTATCTTACCGTGAAACATTCCGCGCTTCTACTCAAGCACGTGGATTCTTCAAACGTCAGTCTGGTGGTAAAGGTCAATTCGGTGATGTATGGATTGAATTTACTCCAAACGAAGAAGGTAAAGGATTCGAATTCGAAAACGCAATCGTCGGTGGTGTGGTTCCTCGTGAATTTATCCCAGCGGTTGAAAAAGGTTTGGTAGAATCTATGGCTAACGGTGTTCTTGCAGGTTACCCAATGGTTGACGTTAAAGCTAAGCTTTACGACGGTTCATACCACGATGTCGACTCATCTGAAACTGCCTTCAAGATTGCAGCTTCACTTGCCCTTAAAGAAGCTGCTAAATCAGCACAACCAGCTATCCTTGAGCCAATGATGCTTGTAACAATCACTGTTCCAGAAGAAAACCTTGGTGATGTTATGGGTCACGTAACTGCTCGTCGTGGACGTGTTGATGGTATGGAAGCACACGGTAACAGCCAAATCGTTCGTGCTTACGTTCCACTTGCTGAAATGTTCGGTTACGCAACAGTTCTTCGTTCTGCATCTCAAGGACGTGGTACATTCATGATGGTATTTGACCACTATGAAGATGTACCTAAGTCAGTACAAGAAGAAATCATTAAGAAAAACAAAGGTGAAGACTAATCTGTCCTCACTCTAGAAGGAAGTCACTTAGTGGCTTCCTTTTGTCTTTAGAAAATACCTCTAAATATGGTAAAATAGTAGGAGAATAATGTGAGGAAAATGAATGTCAAACAGTTTTGAAATTTTGATGAATCAACTGGGGATGCCTGCTGAAATGAGACAGGCTTCTGCTTTAGAACAGGGTGATATTGAGCGAGTTGTGGTTCATAAAATTAGTAAGGTATGGGAGTTTCATTTCGTATTTTCTAATATTTTACCGATTGAAATCTTTTTAGAATTAAAGAAAGGTTTGAGCGAAGAATTTTCTAAGACAGGCAATAAAGCTGTTTTCGACATCAAGACTCTGTCTCAAGAATTTTCAAATCAACTCTTGCAGTCCTACTATAGAGAGGCTTTTTCTGAGGGGCCATGTGCTAGTCAAGGTTTTAAGTCCCTTTATCAGAATTTGCGAGTTCGTGCGGAGGGCAATCAACTCTTTATTGAAGGATCTGAGGCGATTGATAAGGAACACTTTAAGAAAAATCACCTTCCTAATTTAGCTAAACAACTTGAGAAGTTTGGCTTTCCAACTTTTAATTGTCAAGTAGAGAAAAATGATGTGCTGACCCAAGAGCAGGAAGAGGCCTTTCATACTGAAAATGAGCAGATTGTTCAAGTGGCCAATGAGGAAGCGCTCCGTGCTATGGAACAACTAGAACAGATGGCGCCACCTCCAGCAGAAGAGAAACCAGCCTTTGATTTTCAAGCCAAAAAAGCTGCAGCTAAACCCAAGCTGGACAAGGCGGAGATTACTCCTATGATCGAAGTGACGACGGAGGAAAATCGTCTGGTCTTTGAAGGGGTTGTTTTTGATGTGGAGCAAAAAGTGACCAGAACAGGGCGTGTTTTGATCAACTTTAAAATGACAGACTACACTTCCAGTTTTTCTATGCAAAAGTGGGTTAAGAACGAGGAAGAGGCTCAGAAATTTGATCTAATTAAGAAAAATTCTTGGCTCCGAGTTCGTGGGAATGTGGAGATGAATAACTTCACACGCGATTTGACTATGAACGTGCAGGATGTGCAGGAAGTTGTTCACTATGAGCGGAAGGATTTGATGCCAGAGGGTGAGCGTCGGGTTGAGTTTCATGCTCATACTAATATGTCGACTATGGATGCTCTACCAGAGGTTGAAGAAATCGTTGCGACAGCTGCTAAATGGGGACACAAGGCAGTTGCCATCACGGACCATGGAAATGTTCAATCCTTCCCACACGGCTATAAGGCTGCTAAGAAAGCGGGAATCCAGCTAATCTATGGAATGGAAGCCAATATCGTGGAGGATCGTGTCCCTATCGTCTATAACGAAGTGGAGCTGGACTTGTCAGAAGCAACCTATGTGGTCTTTGACGTGGAAACGACGGGTCTATCAGCCATCTATAATGACTTGATTCAGGTTGCGGCCTCTAAGACGTACAAGGGGAATGTTATTGCCGAATTTGATGAATTTATCAATCCAGGGCATCCATTATCAGCCTTTACTACTGAGTTGACTGGAATTACAGATGATCATGTCAAAAATGCCAAACCACTAGAACAAGTTTTGCAAGAATTCCAAGAATTTTGCAAAGATACGGTCCTAGTCGCTCACAATGCGACCTTTGATGTTGGCTTTATGAATGCCAATTATGAGCGTCATGGTCTGCCAAAGATTAGTCAACCAGTTATTGATACGCTGGAGTTTGCTAGAAATCTCTATCCTGAATATAAACGTCATGGTTTGGGACCTTTGACTAAGCGTTTTGGTGTGGCTTTGGAACATCACCACATGGCCAACTACGATGCGGAAGCGACTGGTCGTCTGCTTTTCATCTTTATCAAAGAAGTGGCAGAGAAACATGGTGTGACCGATCTAGCTAGACTTAACATTGATTTGATTAGTCCAGATTCTTATAAAAAAGCTAGGATCAAGCATGCGACCATTTATGTCAAGAATCAAGTAGGACTAAAAAATATCTTTAAGCTGGTTTCCTTGTCTAATACCAAGTATTTTGAAGGGGTGCCACGGATTCCGAGAACGGTTCTAGATGCCCATCGGGAAGGTTTGATTTTAGGTTCAGCTTGCTCTGAAGGTGAAGTTTTTGATGCAGTCGTTTCCCAAGGTGTGGATGCGGCGGTTGAGGTGGCCAAGTATTATGACTTTATCGAGGTCATGCCACCAGCTATCTATGCTCCCTTGATTGCCAAGGAACAGGTCAAGGATATGGAGGAACTCCAGACCATTATCAAAAGTTTGATAGAGGTTGGAGACCGTCTTGGCAAGCCCGTTTTGGCTACGGGAAATGTCCACTATATCGAACCTGAAGAAGAGATTTATCGTGAAATTATCGTCCGTAGTTTGGGACAGGGGGCTATGATTAACCGAACTATCGGTCATGGAGAACATGCCAAACCAGCTCCTTTGCCAAAGGCTCATTTTCGAACAACCAATGAAATGTTGGATGAATTTGCCTTCTTGGGAGAGGAACTGGCACGTAAATTGGTTATTGAAAACACCAATGCCTTGGCAGATATCTTTGAACCTGTTGAGGTTGTTAAGGGTGACTTGTATACGCCTTTCATCGACAAGGCTGAAGAAACAGTTGCCGAGCTGACCTATAAGAAAGCTTTTGAGATTTATGGAAATCCGCTGCCAGATATCGTTGATTTGCGGATTGAAAAAGAACTAACCTCTATTCTGGGGAATGGATTTGCTGTGATTTATCTGGCATCGCAGATGCTGGTTCAACGTTCCAATGAACGGGGTTACTTGGTTGGTTCTCGTGGGTCTGTAGGATCTAGTTTCGTTGCGACCATGATTGGGATTACAGAGGTCAATCCTCTCTCTCCTCACTATGTCTGTGGTCAGTGTCAGTACAGTGAGTTTATCACAGATGGTTCTTATGGTTCAGGTTTTGATATGCCCAATAAGGACTGTCCTAAATGTGGTCACAAACTCAGCAAAAACGGACAGGATATTCCTTTCGAGACTTTCCTTGGTTTTGATGGGGATAAGGTACCCGATATTGACTTGAACTTTTCGGGTGAAGATCAGCCTAGTGCCCACTTGGATGTGCGTGATATCTTTGGTGAGGAATATGCCTTCCGTGCAGGAACGGTAGGTGCGGTGAAAGCTAAGATAGCCTATGGCTTTGTCAAGGGTTACGAGAGAGATTATGGGAAATTTTATCGTGCTGCAGAGGTGGAGCGTTTAGCCCAGGGAGCTACTGGGGTTAAACGAACAACTGGACAACACCCAGGGGGAATCGTTGTTATTCCGAACTACATGGATGTCTACGATTTTACGCCTGTCCAGTATCCAGCGGATGATGTGACGGCTGAATGGCAGACCACTCACTTTAACTTCCACGATATCGATGAAAATGTCCTTAAACTAGATGTACTGGGACATGATGATCCGACCATGATTCGGAAACTTCAGGATTTGTCTGGGATTGATCCTAATGAAATCCCTATGGATGACGAAGGTGTGATGGCTCTCTTTTCTGGTACTGATGTACTTGGGGTAACACCTGAGCAAATCGGAACGCCTACGGGTATGTTGGGGATTCCAGAGTTTGGAACCAACTTTGTGCGTGGGATGGTCGATGAAACCCATCCGACGACCTTTGCTGAGTTGCTACAGTTGTCTGGATTGTCCCACGGTACCGACGTTTGGCTGGGCAATGCCCAAGATTTGATTAAACAGGGAATTGCGGACCTATCAACCGTTATCGGTTGTCGGGACGACATCATGGTTTACCTCATGCATGCTGGTCTCGAACCTAAGATGGCCTTTACCATCATGGAACGGGTACGTAAGGGATTGTGGCTCAAGATTTCCGAAGAGGAGCGAAATGGCTATATCGAAGCAATGAAGGCCAATAAGGTGCCAGAGTGGTATATCGAGTCCTGTGGGAAAATTAAGTACATGTTCCCTAAAGCCCACGCGGCAGCCTACGTTATGATGGCCTTGCGTGTGGCCTACTTCAAGGTTCACCATCCTATTTATTACTACTGTGCTTACTTCTCAATCCGTGCTAAGGCTTTTGATATCAAGACCATGGGTGCGGGCTTGGAGGCCATCAAACGCAGAATGGAAGAAATCGCTGAAAAACGGAAGAACAATGAGGCCTCTAATGTGGAAATTGACCTCTATACAACTCTTGAAATCGTCAATGAAATGTGGGAACGTGGTTTCAAGTTTGGCAAATTAGACCTCTACCGTAGTCAGGCGACAGAGTTCCTCATCGATGGGGATACCCTCATTCCGCCATTTGTTGCTATGGATGGTCTGGGAGAGAACGTTGCCAAGCAGTTGGTACGAGCACGTGAAGAAGGAGAATTTCTTTCTAAAACAGAATTGCGTAAGCGTGGAGGGCTTTCATCAACCTTGGTTGAAAAGATGGACGAAATGGGCATCCTCGGCAATATGCCAGAGGATAACCAGTTGAGTTTGTTTGATGAATTGTTTTAAAAAATTGCTTATTTTGATCAAGTGGACAAAATATGTCCACTTGATTTGTTATAATTCTCTTAAAAATAATAGAAAAGAGAGTATAATATGGTGAATCAAGAAATTTTAAATTCTAATGTGTCAATTGAAGAGGAAATTTATAATTTTGAAAAAGGCTTGAAAGATGATGGGAATGATTGGACCGGATTCCCACAAATAGACTTAAAAGAAGATTCTCAATGTATTTACATTTGCGGTATTTCAGAGACTGATAGATGGCATTTGTTTTATTATACGTTAACTAAAATAAAACCTGCTACTCCAATAGCATCACTTGCATATTATCGAGTGAGAGATAATTTGATTTCTTCTAAAGATAGTCAATGGATAAAACTGCAAATGGAGTATACAGAGTATGATTGGCTTTTTCTGAATGGAGTTCAATTTTTGGGAGAGGCTGATCAAAGGGTACAGGAATACTGGATGCAGCGATTCAAAGAGAGTAAGAAAAGAAACAAACTCTTCATTGTATATTCAGACTGCTTACCCGAAGACTTAAAAAATATGCCTGAATCCGTAGTTGAGTTCTTCGAATCTGGCATAGTGGTACAGTTGAAATCATCTAAGGGCTAGTTTATTTTGCTTTAATCGTTTTGAATATAAAGTGCTAGTTAGACTATAGAAGTGATAATAATGTACTGGAAATAGTATTGTTTGAATAATATGTAGAAGGACTGGAAATGAATGATCAAGAGAGACTGCTAACGATTTTTTTACGTTTACAGTTTGGGACTCCGTTAGGAAAAAAGCAACTGGCTCAGGAATTTGAGGTTAGTGAAAAGACGATACAGAGAGATTTTTCGCTACTCCGTGATATTTTATCTAGTCACACCAGTTATAGTGGAGATTTGCTTTATAACCGTAAAACGAATAAGTATTGTTTAGCAAGTAAGTCAGTTTTTAATAAAAAGGATATTCTCGTTATTTCAAAGATTTTATTGGAAAATCGAGCACTGAATAGACCAGAAATTGCTAGTTTACTACATAATTTACTGGTCTTAGTTCCCCGTGATGATCGGAAAGAAATCGAGCAGATTATTGGAAGTGAAAAGCTGAACTATGCTCCCTTAACGGATCAACAAAATAGAATAGAGAAAATTTGGAATTTATCAGAAGCTATTTTGCATGAACAGGTTCTAGATATTATCTATCAAAAACCTTATTCTGAATCTTCTAAGAGGCAGACTGTTTTGCCAGTCTCTCTTTATTATGATAGTCATTATTTCTATCTAGTTGTCTACCAGTTGAAACATGCTACTTATATTACTTTAAGAGTAGACCGTATCGAGTCATGGTCTCTTAGTGATATAGAGAAACCCTCTATTTCTTATCGAGATAAATTTAGAGATGGCGACATTCGTAACGAGAGAGTAGATGCTTTTATCGGGAAGAAAATCAGTATTGAAATCGAGTATTTGTACGATCCGACGATTGTGATGGATCAATTTCCAAATGCAAAAACAGTTGGGAAAAATGGCGACTGGACTCATTTTAAGTTTGAGAGTCAGCATACACCGGGGCTTAAACGCTGGTTGTTGGGGCAAGGGGAAGCAGTTACTGTTTTGTCTCCTCGGATTTTAGTGGAGGATATGAAGCAAACAGTTCAAGAAATGCTAGATAAATATAATAGATGAGGATAAAATGACTATTCAATTTACTTCTAAAAAGGTTGGAGAACTATTGAAAGAAGGGAATTTGCGGATTCCTTCTTATCAAAGACCTTATAAATGGAACAGAAAACATATCCGTAATCTTTTTTATGATTTACGAGATGCTATGGGGAAAAAGGAATATCAGATTGGTTCCGTTATCTTACATGAAAATGATGGATATGATATTGTCGATGGACAGCAACGGCTAATTTCAATTTCCTTGTTTCTTCATTTATTAGATAGATTAGAGAATTATAAGGGTGCTAAGCAACTGCTGAGTGCTGCTGTATTTGAAGAGCTATCTTGCTATCATGCGAGTGAAAATTATAATGAGTGGGAAAATTTGACTCAATTGGTTGGCGAAAATGAGGCAAAAGATATTTGCAATTTTTTATTGGAAAATTGTTCTGTCTCCGTGATTACTATGCCAAAGAAACGATTATCTGAAGCCTTTCAGTTATTTGATTCTCAGAATAATCGTGGAAAATCTTTAGAACCTCATGATTTGCTCAAAGCCTATCATCTTCGCAAGCAAGATTCCGAAGATGAAAGAATTGTGGAAAAGTGGGAGCAATTTGTAGAAGATAAAGATTTAAGTCTCAAAGAGTTATTTGATAAACATCTTTTTCGTATGAGACGTTGGTCGCGAGGAGAGACAGGATTGACAAACAAGCGTTATGGATCTTATCTCCGTTTTACAGAGGATTTTATTGACGATTTTAAAGGCGTTGATTTGAATCAGAACTTTCCATACTTAGAATGGTATCGTCATATTGAAAAGCTCCCTATGTCCATTACTATGCCAATCATTGATGGAAGTAAATTTTTTGAGTATATTGAATCTGCTCATGAAACTATTAGAGTTCATAAAAAATTTTTAAATAAAAAGTTAGGATTCTCTAATGAGTCAGAGAAGGAAGAACAAAATTTGGCTTACCCAGAAGGTATGTTAAACATTTACAATAGCTCAAAAGGACGCTACCTCAAGTGTCACAATATATTCCTAAATATTTGCTCGCTTTTCGCAGATAGATTTGGAAAAGAGGAGCTATCAAAGGAGATAGTAGAGACCTTGTTTATTTGGTCTTATTACCCTCGAGTTAAGTCTAAAGCTATATATGATGCAACGGTAGGGAAATACGCCGCTGGTGGAAGTTTTAGACAAAAAGAGGCTCAAAAGCTATTTCAACTTTTATCCCATGCTGTTACTCCGAATGATTTCATGATCAAGATAGATAGAGAATTATTTGAAAATTATACTGTGGACAAGATTATAGAAGAGGAAAAAGATAAATGGTAGAAACACATATAAGCTTATCAGTTAATCGTTTGTTAAATGAAGATACCTATGCTATTCCTCTTTATCAGAGAAATTTTGCTTGGACTTATGATGAAATTGAACAGTTATTGAACGACGTAGCAGATGCTTTTCAAGAAAATAGAGATAATTACAATTACTATATTGGAACATTAGTCGTTAATAAAGAGAATGACCTTTTCAAAATCATAGATGGGCAACAACGAACAACAGCCCTTAATTTGATTGCCTTAGCTTTGAAGCATGAGTTTGGTTTTGATAGATTGAAAGCTGTCAAGCTTACCTTTCCAGCTAGGAAGAAATCAAATAAGAATATTCAAGATCTATTTGCCAAGAAAAAAATTTTAGAGGGAGATGAAAATGAGCTGACTAGAGGCTACAGACATGCTAGAGACGCATTGAAAAAAGTGCTAGAGGAGCGCCAGCTTAATCCTCAGTCTTTCGTTGATTATCTTTTTGATAAGGTCATCATTTTTCGGAGTATACTTCCTGAAGATTTAGATTTGAATCTTTATTTCGAACGTTTCAACTCTCGAGGAGAACAACTAGAGGCTCATGAGATTCTTAAGGCACAAATGATGTCTAAATTTGGTGAAGATCAAGAAATGGCACAAAAATTTGCGAGAATTTGGGACGCCTGTGCAGAATTTGATAAGCCGGTAATAAAAACTTTTCAAATCCGAAGTAGACCAAACAATTCTGATGAAGAGGGGGAGAAAATTTTTGGTAAAGAATTTACTAACTTCAAATTGGAAAGTGTATTTGAGAAAATAAGAGTAAAAAAAATTGAGCAACGAAGTTTACTAGATGCAATTATTCAGACAAAATATGAAAGTAGTAGCTTAGTAAATAATGGAGTAGATATTTCAAATTATACGACTGTAATTGATTTTCCAACATTTTTGCTTCAAGTTTTTTTCATCATGGAAGGAAATGATGAAACTACATTTGATGATAAAAAATTATTGAAAATTTTTGAAATTGAACGACGAGATAGAGAATGGGTCCAACAATTTGGGCAACTACTTCTGACTATGAAGCATATATTTGATACGTTTATCGTAAAAAGTGTCCAATTAGAAAATGAAACCGAATGGCAAATCAAACGAGGTCAGTATGAGACATATCAACGAAATGAAAATAGAGGATGGAAATATGTTCGAATTAATTATCAAAACAATACTTTTGACAATTTAAACAAAAACATTATTCTCCTCCAATCCATGTTTGCTGTGACCTTTACTGCTAATCGTGACAGTCGTTGGTTATATGAAATCTTGCAATTCCTCTTTAACCATATTGAAGAGCTAAATCAAACAGAATTTGCTAGTCAGTTTAAGGATTTTCTTGAAAAAATGGCAGTGAGATATGCTGAGGAAAGATTGTTTACCGAAGATAAAAGTATCAAAAAATATGGGGCAATTCCTGTTTACGCTTTTAACTTTGTAGATTATGTTTTATGGAAAAATCGTGAAGAATTGAAGAAAGATTACGATATTGAGTTTAAAGATTTTAAATTTGCTTATCGTCGCTCCGTAGAACATTGGTATCCTCAGAATCCAAATGGACATGATGGAGAGAGCCAATTACCTGCTGAGTTTTTACATTCCTTTGGCAACCTTTGTATTATTACCGATAGTCAGAACTCCAGGTTTGGCAACTCCTATCCAGAAGCTAAATTAAAACAATGGGAAAAAGAAGATATATTCCATCGCCAGAGTTTAAAATTACAGATGATGGCAGAGATAACTTCTAAAAAAAATAGATGGGATATTGGTGAGATTCAATCTATGGAAAAAGAAGTGGAAAGATATGTACAAAATTTTTGTAATAGCTAATTAAAACAAGCTTCAGTAAGCTTGTTTTTTAAAATACCAATATATGTGATATACTAGTAAGGGAGGATATTTCATGAAACTAAGAATTTTTGCGGAAGATAAGCCGGCTGAGAAGGTATTTGAATATCAATTAGAACTTGCTGATCAGACAATTCTTCTATCAACAGCACTCTTGTCAGGTGCCATTGCTTTAGCAGGATTATTCTCTGCTTTGAAAGAAAAATAAAAATAGAAAAGAGAAAATTACATGGTTTTACCAAATTTTAAAGAAAATCTAGAAAAATACGCTAAGCTTTTGGTTGCAAACGGAATCAATGTGCAACCTGGTCATACCTTGGCTCTCTCTATCGATGTGGAGCAACGTGAGTTAGCTCACCTAATCGTCAAAGAAGCCTATGCCTTGGGTGCGCATGAGGTTATCGTTCAGTGGACAGATGATGTCATTAACCGTGAGAAATTCCTCCATGCGCCGATGGAGCGTCTGGACAATGTGCCAGAATACAAGATTGCTGAGATGAACTATCTCTTGGAGAACAAAGCTAGCCGTCTTGGAGTTCGTTCATCTGATCCAGGTGCCTTGAACGGAGTGGATGCTGACAAGCTATCAGCTTCTGCTAAAGCTATGGGACTTGCGATGAAGCCAATGCGAATCGCAACTCAATCCAACAAGGTTAGCTGGACTGTAGCAGCCGCTGCTGGACTTGAGTGGGCTAAGAAAGTCTTTCCAAATGCTGCGAGCGACGAAGAAGCAGTCGATCTCCTTTGGGACCAAATTTTCAAAACTTGCCGTGTCTACGAAGCAGATCCTGTTAAGGCTTGGGAAGAGCATGCAGCTATCCTTAAGAGTAAAGCTGATATGCTCAATAAAGAACAATTTTCAGCCCTTCACTACACAGCACCGGGGACCGATTTGACCCTTGGCTTGCCGAAGAACCACGTTTGGGAATCAGCTGGTGCTATCAATGCACAGGGCGAAGAATTCTTGCCAAATATGCCGACAGAGGAAGTCTTCACAGCGCCTGACTTCCGTCGCGCAGATGGTTATGTCACTTCTACAAAACCGCTTAGCTATAACGGAAATATCATTGAAGGTATTAAGGTAACCTTTAAGGATGGACAAATCGTAGATATCACTGCTGAGAAGGGTGATCAAGTCATGAAAGACCTTGTCTTTGAAAATGCGGGTGCGCGTGCCCTAGGTGAATGTGCCTTGGTACCAGATCCAAGCCCAATTTCTCAGTCAGGCATTACCTTCTTTAACACCCTTTTCGATGAAAATGCATCAAATCACTTAGCTATCGGTGCAGCCTATGCGACTAGCGTCGTTGGTGGAGCAGAGATGAGTGAAGAGGAGCTTGAGGCTGCGGGGCTTAACCGTTCAGATGTTCACGTGGACTTTATGATTGGATCTAGTCAAATGGATATCGATGGTATCCGTGAGGATGGGACACGTGTACCACTCTTCCGTAACGGAGATTGGGCAAATTAAGGAGATAATATGTTAGGAAGTATGTTCGTTGGTCTCCTAGTGGGATTCTTGGCAGGTACTCTGACCAATCGTGGAGAGCGAATGGGATGTTTTGGAAAAATGTTTCTCGGATGGATTGGTGCCTTTATAGGCCATTTGCTTTTTGGAACTTGGGGACCGATAATAGCAGGAACTGCTATTATTCCGGCAGTACTAGGTTCCATGATTGTCTTAGCGATTTTCTGGAGACGAGGAAGTTAATTTCTTAAACCTGATACTCAATGAAAATCAAAGAGCAAACTAGGAAACTAGCCGCAGGTTGCTCAAAACACTGTTTTGAGGTTGTAGATAGAACTGACGAAGTCAGCTCAAAACACTGTTTTGAGGTTGCAGATAGAACTGACGAAGTCAGTAACATATATACGGCAAGGCGACGTTGACGCGGTTTGAAGAGATTTTTGAAGAGTATGAAACGAAAAGGAGGTTGGTCATTGTACCAGCCTCCTTTTGATATGATATAATAGTTCTATGAGATTAGATAAATTTTTAGTTGCCTGCGCTGTGGGGAGCCGGACTGAGGTCAAAAACTTGCTCAAGGCTGGGCGCGTGACGGTAAATGGTAAAAAAGAGAAATCAGCTAAATTGCAGATTGATGAAAAAATAGATGAGATTCGCTTTGATGGGCAAGTGTTGGAGTATGAAGAGTTTGTCTATTACATGATGAACAAGCCCCAAGGTGTTATTTCAGCGACTGAGGATCTCAAGCACAGAACCGTTCTGGATTTGTTGGATGACTTGGCGCGTAGTAAGGAAGTTTTCCCAGTAGGGCGCTTGGATATCGATACGCATGGTCTTTTGCTCTTGACTAATGACGGCCAGCTTGCCCATGCTCTTCTTTCGCCCAAGCGTCATGTGGACAAGACTTATCTGGCTCAGGTCAAGGGAATGATGACCCAAGAAGATGTGGAGACATTTGCTGAGGGTATTCCTCTCAAAGACTTTACCTGTCAACCCGCTAGACTGGAGCTTGTGTCTGTAGATACAGAAAAGAATCAAAGCCAAATCCGTGTGACCATTGCAGAAGGGAAGTTTCATCAGGTCAAGCGTATGGTGGCCTACTGTGGCAAGGAAGTGGTGGACTTGCAACGTTTGACTATGGGAACTCTAGTGTTGGATGAGAATTTACAAAGAGGAGAATGGCGTCGCTTGACTAAGGAGGAATTAGAAGTTCTCCTTGCTAGCATTGCTTAATTTGGTTTATAATCGAAAAAGGTGAGGAATAATGTCCTTGCCTTTTATGTTTTTCAGTTGCTTCCTTTGTGAAAAGAGTTATAATAGACTGTAGAATAAAAGGAGGAATCTATGAACGCGATTCAAGAATCATTTACTGATAAACTATTTGCCAACTATGAAGCAAATGTCAAATACCAAGCGATTGAAAATGCTGCTAGCCACAACGGGATTTTTGCAGCTCTAGAACGCCGTCAAAGCCATGTAGACAATACACCTGTTTTCTCATTGGATTTGACCAAGGACAAGGTAACTAACCAGAAAGCATCTGGTCGTTGCTGGATGTTTGCAGCTCTTAACACCTTCCGTCACAAGCTCATCTCGCAATACAAATTGGAAAACTTTGAACTGTCACAAGCCCACACCTTCTTCTGGGACAAGTATGAGAAATCAAACTGGTTCTTGGAGCAAGTCATTGCGACTGCAGACCAAGAATTGACAAGCCGCAAGGTTAGCTTCCTACTCCAAACTCCACAACAAGATGGCGGTCAATGGGATATGGTCGTTTCTCTCTTTGAGAAATACGGTGTCGTGCCCAAGTCAGTTTACCCTGAGTCTGTTTCATCTAGTAGCAGCCGTGAGCTAAATGCAATCCTTAACAAATTGCTTCGCCAAGATGCTCAAATCTTGCGTGACTTGCTTGCTTCAGGCGCAGATCAAGCGACTGTTCAAGCTAAGAAAGAAGACCTCTTACAAGAAATCTTTAATTTTCTTGCTATGTCTTTAGGACTTCCACCACGTAAATTTGACTTTGCTTATCGCGATAAGGATAACAACTACCAAAGCGAAAAAGGCATTACACCACAAGAATTTTACAAGAAATATGTCAATCTTCCACTAGAAGATTACGTTTCTGTTATCAACGCTCCAACCGCTGACAAGCCTTACGGTAAATCTTACACAGTTGAGATGTTGGGGAATGTGGTTGGTAGCCGTGCAGTTCGCTACATCAACGTTCCAATGGAGCGCTTGAAAGAGTTGGCGATTGCCCAAATGCAAGCAGGAGAGACTGTTTGGTTTGGTTCTGATGTTGGTCAGCTCAGCAATCGTAAAGCTGGAATCCTTGCGACAGATGTTTATGACTTTGAATCAAGCATGGATATTCAATTCACTCAAGACAAGGCTGGACGTCTGGACTACAGCGAAAGCTTAATGACCCACGCTATGGTCTTGACAGGTGTGGACTTGGACGAAAATGGGAAGTCAACCAAGTGGAAGGTTGAAAACTCTTGGGGAGACAAGGTTGGTACCGATGGTTACTTTGTTGCCTCAGACGCTTGGATGGACGAATACACTTACCAAATCGTTATTCGCAAAGAATTGCTGACAGCCGAAGAACAAGCTGCCTATGAAGCAGAACCAATTGTACTTGCACCATGGGATCCAATGGGAGCCTTGGCTGAATAAATGAGATATAAAAAGAACGGTTCTATAATTTTTAGGGTTGATGGAAATTTTCCACCAACCCTATTTTAGTGTATACAAAAAGGCCAACATCCATTATATTAAAAGCGCTGAAACCTAAAACAAAAGGATGATGACCATATGAACAATATACTAGAAGCTACACTACAAATCAAAGATAAAAACATTATTTGGGATAATAAAGTTCAAGAGAAGATATTTAAAAAGAGAAAATCTTTATTTTATGCAGCTACTTATACGCATAAACCAGAATTTTGTACCGTTTGTGGGTGTGTTAGCCGAAATAATAATATCGTTAAAAACGGCACGAAAACATCTCGTATCACTCTCTGTTCTGTTTCAGGCCTAGCGGCCTACTTAAATCTACGCAAGCAGAGATTTCTCTGTAGAGAATGCGGCTCTTCATTTACCGCAGACACTAGTCGAATCGTAGAAAAACACTGTCATATCTCTAAACGCTTAAAAAACGAAATTAAATCAAAAATAAGTGAAACAGTATCTGAAACCTATATCGCAAAAGAAACAAATGTTTCAGTTCATACGGTAAGACGTATCATAGATGATACAACACGTTTACTAAAGATTAAACCATTACACGATTTACCTGAGCATTTGTGTTTTGATGAATTTAAATCCGTCAAATCTTCCGATAGTAATATGAGCTTCATTATTTGTGATAGCACTACACACAAGCTGGTCGATGTTGTACGAGATAGAAAATCTTACAGCTTGAAAAAGTATTTTCATCGTTTTGAGCCTAAGACTAGATTAAAGGTAAAAACTATCTCCATCGACATGTACTTACCGTACATTCAATTAATAAAAGAAATGTTTCCTAACGCTAAAATTATCATTGATCCTTTTCATATCGTACAAGCCTTAAATAGAGAATTAAATCGAACTCGGGTACGTGTCATGAATAAGCATCGCTATAAAGACTCTAAATTATATCGAAAGTTAAAACATTATTGGAAGTTAATTTTAAAGAACTCTAATGAACTTCAGAACTATAAATATAATCGTTATAAGCTTTTTGAAAGCTTCATAACAAGTAAAGGAATCGTAGATTATATCTTAGAAAAAAATCCATCTCTTAAAAATGATTATGAGGTTGTACATTCACTTCGTGAATGTATACAGGATAGAGATTATATAGAATTCAAGGAAACGATTGAAGCAGCTACGCAATTAGACCTATCTCCTGGTTTAAAAAGAGTATTAAAGACTCTTATGACTTACTTGCCATATATTCAAAATACTTGTGAGTATCCAACTAGAACAAATGGCCCTATTGAAGGAATAAACAATAAAATAAAAGTGCTTAAAAGAAATGCCTACGGCTTTAGAAACTATTACCATTTTAGAAATAGGATTATTTTAATAACAAAAATGTTTGGCCCAAAACAAAAAGGAATTAAGCAACAATTAGTTGCTTAATTCCTTCCTAAATTTCTTCATCAACACTATTTGACAAAGAGCCCTTTTTTAGTGCTCAAAATAGCACTCAATTTTAAATGGATTTGGTGTTCAAAAAATATAATCAAATGCAACAAACTAATTTCATTTTTAATAGGCACAATTAATTTTAGAAGATAGTACGAAAAAATATTGACTATTTTCTTTAGAATGTGTAAAATTTAGATAGATTATTTAAAGTGAGGTTTTTTTATCTTGTCTATATTAAAGAAGAAAGTTAATATGTTTAGTGTACTATTGAATGTGGTATTAATAGCTATTATAGCTATTGGAGTGCTATTTTTCTTACCTAAGGAACATAAATCAGAAGTCAAATCGTCAATTAATATCGAAAGTATTGAAAAAGTGAATGAAGTTGTATTTTTGAATGCGGGAATTAATGAAATTATTTCTGAAACAAAAACAACTCAAGTTTTTGGGTTTGATGTGCCGTTCTCTAAAAAAGCAGCATTAGTAATTTTAAATTATAAAGCTAAATTTGGAATTAAAAGTAGTGTAAAGGTTGAACAAATAAGCGAAAAAGAATATAAGGTTATTGTTCCAAAATTGGAAGTAATTGGTGTTGAACTTTCAAAAGATAATCCTTATGATTTATATGATAGTCATGGAGAGTTATTAAGTGGAACTACAGAAGATATTGATACTGGGAAATTGGTCGCTAACCAACTTTCTAGTGATAAACAAGCAGAGTATTTAGATAAATTTAAGAGTGAAATTAAAGAATCTGCAATCAATTATTATAAAACAATATTTTCTTCAATGGATTCTGAAGTAAAAGTAACTATAGAATTTACAGAATAATTTTTGAAATACAAAACCCTGGCCATCTCTGGTCAGGGTTTTGTGTGGTTCTATAATTTTTAGGGTTGATGGAAATTTTCCACCAACCCTATTTTAGTGTATACAAAAAGGCCAACATCCATTATATTAAAAGCGCTGAAACCTAAAACAAAAGAATGATGACCATATGAACAATATACTAGAAGCTACACTACAAATCAAAGATGCACACAATGAAGGTGTTACATTCCATTTCTTAGAGAATATTAAAGAAGTATTGCGTGATGAGAGTGGGAAAGTAACTGGTGTAAAGGTTATTACAATGGAACTTGGTGAATCAGATGAAAGTGGAAGAAGATCAACGCATGAAGTGGCAGGTAGTGAACATATTATTCCATGTGACCTTGTCGTTGCAGCAATTGAACAAAAGTAGACTTTAGTGTTCTAGATGAAAGGTAAAAATTTGACTTTCGGTCAACATCAGAATACAATAGAAATGAACTAATAACAGGGGATGCATATTTAGGTCCTCAATCTATCGCAACCGCAATTAAAGGCGGGTGAGAAGTTGCGACAGAAGTACATGAATCGTTTAAAGAAAACACATAAATAACTTGTGGTGCCTTTCGTTTTTTTACTGGGAAAATTAAGGAACTATAGTTATAAATACTTAAATATATTAATATATTAACATGCGTATATTTATGGGGAGAAGGTTATGTCATCTATAGTTGTACTTCTGACGATAAGGTTGTTCGTGTACCAAAGGAAATTAAAGGTAAACCTGTTATCGCAATTGGAGAACGTGGTCTTGCGAACTTGAAACATTGTGAGGCAATCGTTTTACCAGATACAGTACGATATATTGGAAAAGGTGCGTTTACGATTGACAATAAGTTAAAGTATGTCCACTTTGGTAAGTCAATAGAAACAGTAGAAGATGATGTTTTCAACTCTGATAGTTCATTAGAATCAGTTGTATTCCCAGAAGGAACAAAGAGTATTGGAACATTAGTATTTTGGGGGACATCATCAATTAAATCTATTACAATTCCAGCAAGTGTAACAGAAATTACAGAATACTTCTATTTTGTGGATAACTGTAACCCAGATGTAGAAATCCATACACCTAAGGGATCAAAGGCAGAAGAAGTAGCTAAAGCAATGCAACTTAAAGTAGTAAATGACTAAAGGGGAATAGTATGAACAAAAAATTACTATCAGGCTTAGGGACTGACCCCAAAAAGTGAGAATTTAATAAAAACACCCTAGGGCTACCGTCTTCGGTATTCAACCGGAGACAGGTAGTCCAATTTTTGTTGGATTCTTTTTTCATTAGGTTCTTCATCAACACTATTTGACAAAGAGCCAAAAGAATCAGGTGATAAACCTGATTCTTTTTTTGTTTGTACATTCTCACCAAGATTACATGATACCGAAGAAACGAGCTGCGATACCTACTGCAAAGAGAGCAAGGATGATTGTAATTGGAGATACTTTTTTCTTAAGCAACCACATGCAAAGGAAAGTAAGGAGAAGTCCCATCAATCCTGGAATCAATGAGTTCAACTGACCTTGGAGAGTTTGTGGTTGAATCTTGTCTAAGCTCAATCCACCAAGTGCTTGACCAAGGATACCTTTCAATTCAGCACCTGATACAGGTCCTTCTGGAAAGTTGATGTAGGCACCTTCAGCCAATTGTTTACCAGGAAGGTTAACAGTGAAGTTGATCGATACCCAACGTTGTACAAGAACAGCAAGGATGAACATACCAAGGATAGAAGCTCCTTTAGTGATGTCTTTCAAGATACCACCAGACATGTCTTTAGTGATTTCAGATCCAGCTTTGTAACCAAATTCTTGTGTGTACCATAGGAAGGCCATACGGATCGCATTCCATCCGAAGAAGAAGAGAAGTGGGCCAACCAAGTTACCAGATGCAGCAAGTGATGCACCAAGAGCTCCAAGGATAGGACGAACTGTAAACCAGAATACTGGGTCACCGATACCAGCAAGAGGTCCCATCATACCGATTTTAACCCCTTGGATAGCAGCGTCGTCGATTTCAACACCGTTAGCACGTTCTTCTTCAAGTGCAAGAGTAACCCCCATGATTGGAGCAGCTACGTATGGGTGAGTGTTGAAGAACTCAAGGTGACGCTCAAGAGCAGCAGCTTGGTCTTCTTTAGTAGTGTACAATTTTTTGATAGCTGGGATCAATGAATAAGCCCAACCCAAGTTTTGCATACGCTCGTAGTTCCAAGAACCTTGAAGGAATTGTGAACGCCACCAAACTTTTTTACGATCTGATTTTGATAATTGAAGTTTTTCAGTCATGATTGTTCCCCTTTCTAGTAGTCTTCTAGGATATCACCGATTGGGTCGTTAGAAGTTGCAGCTCCTCCGCCACCGTTACCACCTTGTTTTGAAAGGTTAAGGTAGATGAAGGCAAGGGCAACACCGACTACACCAAGGGCAATCAAAGTCAGTTGAGAAATGGCAGCAAAAGCAAAACCGATTGCGAAGAATGGCCATACTTCACGAGTTGCCATCATGTTGATAACCATAGCGTAACCAACGGCAACGACCATAGCACCACCGACAGCCATACCACCGTTCAACCAGTCTGGCATCAATTTAAGAGCATCTTGAACGGCAGAAGCAGGGATAGCGATAAGGAAGGCAGCAGGGATAGCAATACGAAGACCTTGAAGAAGAAGTGCGATAAAGTGAGCACGCTCAACAGCCGCAATATTTCCTTCTTTAGCAGCAGCATCTGCAGTGTGAACCAAACCAACTGAGATTGTACGAACAATCATAGTCAAGAAAAGTCCAGCTACGGCAAGAGGGATAGCTGTTGCTGTTGCAACGGCGATACCTTCAGTAGTAAAGTTGCCACCTTTAATCAAGATGATTGCTGCAGCAACAGATGCAAGAGCAGCATCAGGAGCTACGGCAGCTCCGATGTTTGCCCAACCAAGGGCGATCATTTGAAGTGATCCACCAAGCATAACCCCTGCTTCGAGGTTACCTGTTACAAGACCGATAAGGGTACATGCGACGATTGGTTGATGGAATTGGAATTGGTCGAGGATACCTTCAAGACCTGCAAGGAAGGCAACAACTACAACCAAGACAGCAGAAATAATTGAAATATCTGACATGGTTTTATTCCTTTTCTATTAAATTATATTAAAGTGTAAAATCTTTCTTCGAATGTTTCGATAGAGTTTGATTTAAATTATTGAACGTTAGCTTTACTGATTAAGTCAAACAAATCTTTTTTAGTGTCGTTTGGTACTTTACGTACGTCAAATTCAACACCGAGGTCACGCATTTTTTCAAATGTTGCAACGTCGTCTTTATCCATAGACAAAACGTTGTTAATCATTGTTTTACCTGTTGAGTGAGCCATAGAACCTACGTTAAGAGTCTTGATTGGCACGCCCCCTTCAATTGCACGAAGGGCATCTTGAGGTGTTTCAAACAAGATAAGGGCATGTGTTTCTCCAAAACGTGGATCTTTTGAAACCTCAATCAATTTTTGGATTGGTACAACATTGGCTCTTACTCCGTTAGGAGCTGCTTGTTTAATTAATTCTTTACGAAGGTCGTCGTTGGCAACGTTATCTGAAGCAACGATGATACGGTCTGCTTTTGAATCTGGAGTCCAAGCAGTTGCAACCTGACCGTGAAGCAGACGAGTGTCTAGACGGGCAAGATTGATTTTCAGTTTACCGTCACCGATAACAGTTCCTTCTGGGATAGCAGCTTGGGCAACTGGAGCAGCTGCAGCACTTGCAACTTCTTCAACTGGATTTAACTCTTCTGGAAGAGCTTTGATGCCATCTTTGGCTTCTTTAATAATATTCGCAGCGACTTTTTCTACACCTGCAGTTGCGTCCATGAGGCGCTCTGTATAGGCTTGAATTAACATCGGTAAGTTTAGTCCTGTGATGATGGCAAACTTACGATCAGGATTTTCTCCCATCACGCGGCTAGCTTGGTTGAATGGAGATCCACTCCAAAGGTCAGCCAAAACTAGAACCTCATCTTCTGCGTCAAATGCAGCAACAGCGTTATTAAGCTTAGCGTATAGATCATCAGGACCTTCATTTGGCATAAAGGTTACAACTTGAACCTTTTCTTGTTCACCAAAGATCATAGATCCTGACTGATGAATACCCGCAGCAAATTCGCCGTGGCTCGCAATAATGATTCCGATACTCATTATTGTCATTCCTCCTTTTTGTTTTTTCAGTTTTCATTTAAGAAAACTTTAAGACTAGATAAGTATAAACCGTTTTCATATAAAAATCAACTATTTAGCATCAAAAAATAAAAAGGCTTTCTTTAAAAGTGTTGATATATTAAGTTTTGGAGGAGTTTTTTGAATCCTTATTTAAAAATTTAATATAAAAAAGTTGGAAGCGCATTCCAACTTTTAAAAAAGATTTTTATTAAATTAGTGGGTGAAGTCGAGTACCATACGTCCTTGGATTTGACCTTTTTCCATTTCGTCGAAAATTGCTACAGCGTCTTCTACTGGACGTTTTTGGACAACTGGGGCTACCAAACCTTCTGCACCGAATTGGAAGGCTTCCTCCAAGTCTTTACGAGTTCCAACAAGAGAACCGATAACTTGGATTCCATCTAGAACAGTTTTAACAATGCTGAGTTCCATCATTTCAGAAGGAAGACCGACAGCGACGACACGACCACCAGCACGAACTGAGTCAACAGCCTGATTGAAGGCAACTTTAGATACAGCAGTTACAACAGCTGAGTGGGCTCCTCCATCTGTTTTTTCTTTGATTAGGCCTGGTACATCTTCAACTTCGAGGCCGTTAATAACAATGTCCGCACCCACTTCTTTTGCAAGGGTAAGTTTATCATTGTTGATATCAACTGCGACAACATGAGCGTTGAAAACTTTTTTAGCATATTGAACAGCGAGATTACCAAGTCCACCAGCACCATATAGAACAACCCATTGGCCTGGTTCAACTTTTGCTTCTTTAATAGCTTTATAGGTTGTTACACCAGCACATGTGATAGAAGAAGCTTGGGCTGGATCAAGTCCGTCAGGAACTTTGACAGCATAGTCTGCAGTTACAATACACTGTTCAGCCATACCACCGTCTACTGAGTAACCAGCATTTTTTACTGTACGGCAAAGGGTTTCGCGACCAGTTGTACAGTATTCACAAGTACCACATCCTTCAAAGAACCAAGCAACGCTGACGCGGTCACCAACTTTAAGACTTTTAACATCTGGCGCAATTTCTTTAACGATACCAACACCTTCATGTCCTAGGACACGCCCCGGCACCTGACCGAAGTCACCATGGGCAACATGGAGGTCAGTGTGGCAAACACCACAGTATTCAATTTCTACAAGTGCTTCCCCAGTTTCAAGTGGACGGAGTACTTTTTCTTCAATAGCAACACCAGTGCTTTCTGGATTTACAACAACAGCTTTCATAGCTATCCTCCTTGATATTGGCCGAGAACAGGGACAACGGGACTGGATTGATTTTTTCAACAGAGTCGAGTGTGACGAGCTCTCTTGTATTTATATGTGAATTATATCACAAAAGAAAGCCTTTTCCAAGGTTTTGGAGGTGAAAATAGAACAATCGATTAACTGGTTGATGAGACTGTGAAAAGAGCACAAAGACCAGTTCGCAAGCTGGTCAGAATGGACTATAAGAATAAATCTTGCAGGGTTTTGGCGACTCCATCTTGGTCATTGGTCAGGGCGATTTGCTCATCCGCATAAGGGAGTAGGTCTGGATTGGCATTTTTCATGGCATAGCCCTTCCCAGCAAAAGCTAGCATTTCGGTATCATTGTGTTCATCTCCAAAGGCAATCAAATCCTTTTTATCACGGTTCATTACCTTGAGCAAGTAGTCCAAAGCAAAAGCCTTATTGACACCTTTTGGGGTACATTCAAGGATATTGAGAGGTCCACCCCAGGTATTAATAGAAAGTTGATACTGGTAGAAGGCGTTCATTTCTTTTGCCAAGGCATATTTGTCACTGGCTCTGGTCTGCAACAGAATACAATTAGGGTCCTTGGTCACCAATTCAGGCTGGAATTGATTTTCAGGCTGGAAAGCTTCTACACCAAATAGTTTGGGATTGGCAATTTCTTCATTGGGATTTGTAATGTAGAATTTTTTACGATATTCTCCAGCGATAAAATCGGCTTGAATGTCTTCTGAACGTTGAACCATATCTAAAAGATATTTTTTGTCTACAGTCAAACACTTTTCAAAGTTCCAAACTTGGTCTGGTAAATGAGTGAGGGAGCCGTTGAAATTAATCATAGGAGTGTCTAAGCCTAGTTCACGGTAGAAATCTTTTGACATGCGGTAAGGGCGACCTGTCGTAATAATAACCTGATGCCCTTTTTCAGCAACTTTTTTAATTGTTTCTTTGGTAAAGTCAGAAATCTGACTGTCTGAGTTGAGCAGGGTTCCATCCAGGTCAACTGCAATAATTTTCTTCGTCATATAAACCTTTCTAGTGTCTTTCCAGATAAGATGTCTTCTATTATAACAAAAAGCAGGCAGAAAAGCAGATTCCAAACGAAAAATGGAATTGCATCAAATTCTTAAATAAATCAAACAAAGATATTGAAAAAGTGAATGATAAATGATATAATTCTATTATTGTTCGTAAAAATTAAAAGGAGATTGATGATGGACAAATTATTTAAACTAAAAGAGAACGGTACAGACGTTCGTACAGAGGTTCTCGCTGGTTTAACAACTTTCTTTGCAATGAGCTATATTCTCTTTGTAAACCCACAAATGCTTTCGCAAACAGGGATGCCTGCTCAGGGTGTCTTCCTAGCGACGATTATCGGTGCCGTTGCTGGTACCTTGATGATGGCTTTCTACGCTAACTTGCCATATGCCCAAGCTCCAGGTATGGGGCTGAATGCTTTCTTTACTTTTACAGTCGTATTTGGACTTGGTTATTCTTGGCAAGAAGCCTTGGCTATGGTCTTCATCTGTGGGATTATTTCATTGATTATTACCTTGACAAATGTTCGTAAAATGATCATTGAATCGATTCCCAATGCCCTTCGTTCAGCTATTTCAGCGGGTATCGGTGTCTTTCTTGCCTATGTAGGGATTAAGAATGCTGGACTTTTGAAATTTACGATTGATCCAGGCAACTATACTGTTGTAGGAGAAGGGGCTGACAAAGCCCAAGCAACGATTGCAGCGAACTCTTCAGCAGTTCCAGGATTGGTTGACTTTAATAATCCAGCTGTTTTGGTGGCACTTGCAGGACTTGCCATTACCATCTTCTTTGTTATCAAAGGGATTAAAGGGGGAATTATTCTCTCTATCTTGACAACAACTGTTCTTGCTATTGCGGTTGGTTTGGTTGATTTGTCTAGTATTGATTTTGCTAATAACCATGTTGGTGCAGCTTTTGAAGATTTGAAGACAGTCTTTGGTGCAGCTCTTGGTTCAGAAGGGATGGGAGCTTTGATTTCAGATACAGCTCGCTTGCCTGAAACCCTTATGGCTATTCTTGCCTTCTCATTGACAGATATTTTTGACACAATTGGTACCTTGATTGGTACAGGTGAAAAAGTTGGTATCGTAGCGACAAACGGTGAAAATCACCAATCAGATAAGTTAGACAAGGCTCTTTATTCAGACTTGATTGGTACTTCAATTGGTGCCATCGCAGGTACTTCAAACGTAACGACTTATGTTGAATCTGCAGCTGGTATCGGTGCAGGTGGACGTACTGGTTTGACAGCCTTGGTTGTAGCTATCTGTTTCGCGATTTCAAGTTTCTTTAGCCCACTTCTCGCTATCGTACCTTCATCTGCCACAGCTCCAATCTTGATTATTGTTGGGATTATGATGCTTGGTAGCTTGAAAAATATTCATTGGGATGATATGTCTGAAGCGGTTCCTGCTTTCTTCACATCTATCTTTATGGGATTCAGCTACTCTATCACTCAAGGGATTGCAGTTGGTTTCTTGACTTACACTTTGACTAAAATTGTTAAAGGTCAAGCTAAAGATGTTCATGTAATGATTTGGATTTTGGATGCCTTGTTTATCCTTAACTATATCAGCATGGCCCTATAATAGAATTACCCAGGGGGATTTCCCCCTTTTTTTAATACAAAGTCTAGGAGATGAATGATGGAAGAGAAAAGTATGTGGAAAGAATTGTTGAATCGTGCAGGATGGCTTTTGGTCTTCTTGCTAGCGACAATTTTATATCAGATTCCTTTAGGGGTTACTGCTATTTTAACTTTAAATGCAGTACCACTGTTACAGTCAGGACTGATAGTTGCTGGTATTTCGATTGTAGTGTTGGCACTATTTATTTTTGGAGCTCGTAAAACGCAGTTAGCAAGTTTTAATTTTTCTTTTTTTAGAGCTAAGGATCTAGCACGATTGGGATTAAGTTATTTAGTCATTATCTGTTCAAATATACTTGGTTCTATCTTGTTGCAACTGTCAAATGAGACGACAACAGCTAACCAGTCTCAGATTAACGATATGGTTCAGAATAGTTCTCTGATTTCTAGCTTCTTCTTGCTGGCCTTGCTTGCCCCGATTTGTGAGGAAATCTTGTGCCGTGGGATTGTTCCTAAAAAGATTTTCCGAGGCAAGGAGAACTTGGGATTTGTGGTTGGTACGATTGTGTTTGCTTTATTGCATCAACCAAGTAATTTACCTTCTTTATTGATTTATGGAGGTATGTCAATCGTTCTATCTTGGACGGCTTACAAGACCCAACGTTTGGAAATGTCTATCTTGCTTCACATGATTGTTAATGGGGTTGCTTTCTGTTTGTTGGCTCTTGTGGTGATCATGAGTCGGACATTAGGGATTTCTATTTAAGATTTTTGACAATTGCTTGTTTCTATTGGGAAAAAGATGAATGCAATCGTGTCCATCTTTTTCTTTTTATGGTAAAATAGAGAAATAATATGATGAAAAGCCTTGAGGGAGTGACCAATATGTCAAGTAAAGCCAATCATTCAAAGACATCTATTTGCGGAATTATTAATGTAACCCCAGACTCCTTTTCGGACGGTGGTCAATTTTTTGCTCTTGAGCAGGCACTCCAGCAGGCTCGTAAATTGATAGCAGAAGGGGCTAGTATGCTCGATATCGGCGGAGAATCGACTCGGCCGGGAAGTAGCTATGTTGAGATAGAAGAGGAAATCCAGCGTGTTGTTCCAGTGATCAAAGCTATTCGCAAGGAAAGTGATGTCCTCATCTCTATTGATACTTGGAAGAGTCAGGTAGCAGAAGCTGCTTTGGCTGCTGGTGCCAATCTAGTCAATGATATCACTGGTCTCATGGGTGATGAAAAAATGGCCCATGTTGTAGCTAAGGCTGGAGCGAAAGTGGTCATCATGTTTAATCCAGTTATGGCTCGACCTCAGCATCCTAGCTCGCTCATATTTCCTCATTTTGGATTTAATCAAGCTTTTACAGAGGAAGAGTTAGCTGACTTTGAAAAAATGACAATCGAAGAGTTGCTGGAGAATTTCTTTGAACGAGCACTAGCGAGAGCCAATCAAGCTAGGATTGCACAAGAAAATATCCTGTTGGATCCGGGAATCGGCTTTGGTCTGACCAAGAAAGAAAATTTGCTTCTTTTACGGGACCTGGATAAACTACATCAGAAGGGCTATCCAATCTTTCTTGGAGTGTCGCGCAAGCGATTTGTCATCAATATCCTTGAAGAAAGTGGTTTTGAGGTCAATCCCGAGACAGAGCTCGGTTTCCGCAATCGAGATACGGCTTCGGCTCATGTAACTAGTATCGCTGCAAGACAGGGTGTAGAAGTGGTGCGCGTGCATGACGTAGCTAGTCACAGGATGGCAGTTGAAATTGCCTCCGCCATTCGTCTTGCTGATGAAGCGGAAAATCTAGATTTAAAACAATATAAATAAGATGAAAGAAATTGAAAACAATCAGTGGATTGCCAACTACCGGACGAACCAACCGCATTTTGGCTTGGAACGCATGGTGGAACTATTAGCTTTGCGTGGCAATCCCCATCTCAAACTCAAGGTTATCCATATCGGAGGGACCAATGGCAAGGGTTCGACCATTGCTTTTTTGAAAAATATGCTAGAAAAGCTAGGGCTGAGAGTTGGGGTGTTCAGCTCGCCCTATCTCATTCATTACACAGACCAGATTAGCATCAATGGGGAATCTATCCCAGAAGCGAGACTAGAAGCTCTCATGGTAGACTATCAGTCTTTGCTGGAGGGGGAAGCGACTGCCAATTTGCAGGGAACAACCGAGTTTGAGATTATCACAGCCATAGCCTATGACTACTTTGCCTCCGAGCAAGTAGATGTGGCCATCATGGAAGTGGGTATGGGTGGACTTTTGGATAGTACTAATGTTTGCCAGCCCATTTTAACAGGTATCACGACCATTGGACTGGACCATGTAGCCCTACTTGGGGATACATTGGAAGCTATAGCAGAGCAGAAAGCTGGTATTATAAAACGAAGAGTTCCCTTGGTGACAGGTCGTATCGCTCCAGAAGCCTTGGCTGTGATTGACCGCATTGCGGAAGGGAAAGCTGCGCCGAGACTTGCCTACGGGGTAGATTATCAGGTTGGTCATCAAGAAAGTGTGGTGACAGGGGAAGTCTTTAATTATACTAGTTCTCTCAGACAAGGTTGTCTCCAAACAGGTTTGCTTGGTTTGCACCAGATAGAGAATGCTGGGATGGCCATAGCTCTACTTGATACATTTTGTCAAGAGGATGGTCGAGAACTAGCAAGTAATGACTTGCTTGCTCAGGCCTTGGAAGAAACAAGTTGGCCGGGGCGTTTGGAAATCGTGTCTAGAGACCCCTTGATGATTTTGGATGGGGCCCATAATCCCCATGCTATCAAGACTTTATTGGCAACCTTGCAAGAACGCTTTGCGGATTATCGTAAGGAAATCCTCTTTACTTGTATCAAAACCAAGGCCTTGGAGGATATGTTGGACTTGCTGGAGGAAATCCCAGATACCGAGCTTACTCTAACACATTTTGAAGATAGTCGGGCGACTGATGAAAGCGTGCTGAAAGAGGCAAGCAAATCTAGAAATCTCAACTACCAAAGTTGGCAGGATTTTCTAGAGCAGAAATTGACAGATAAAAAAGAAGAGAAAAAAACAGTTAGGATTGTCACGGGTTCCTTGTATTTTTTGAGCCAAGTGAGAGCCTATCTGATGGAGAGGAAGAATAAAAATGGATACACAAAAGATTGAAGCAGCTGTAAAAATGATTATCGAGGCTGTAGGAGAGGACGCTAACCGCGAGGGCTTGCAGGAAACACCTGCTCGTGTAGCTCGTATGTACCAAGAGATTTTTTCAGGTCTTGGTCAAACAGCGGAGGAACATTTGTCAAAATCCTTTGAGATTATCGACGATAACATGGTGGTAGAAAAGGATATTTTTTTCCATACCATGTGTGAGCACCACTTCTTGCCATTTTATGGGAGAGCGCATATTGCCTACATTCCAGATGGCCGTGTGGCAGGTTTGTCTAAGCTAGCCCGTACGGTTGAAGTTTATTCTAAAAAGCCGCAAATTCAAGAACGGTTGAATATCGAAGTGGCCGATGCCTTGATGGACTATCTAGGTGCTAAAGGAGCCTTTGTTGTCATTGAGGCGGAGCATATGTGTATGAGTATGCGTGGTGTCAGAAAACCAGGTACAGCAACGTTGACGACAGTAGCTCGTGGTCTATTTGAAACAGATAAGGACCTCCGAGATCAGGCTTATCGTCTAATGGGACTATAAAAAGAGTCCGCTTCAAGCGGATTTTTCTAGAAAGGAATCATTATGGATCAACTGCAGATTAAAGATTTGGAAATTTTTGCCTATCATGGTCTTTTTCCTAGTGAAAAGGAATTGGGGCAGAAGTTTGTCGTTTCAGCAATCCTATCCTATGATATGACCAAGGCGGCTACAGACTTGGATTTAACGGCCTCTGTCCATTATGGGGAACTGTGTCAGCAGTGGACGACTTGGTTTCAGGAAACCACTGAGGATTTGATTGAAACGGTAGCCTATAAACTGCTAGAACGTACTTTTGAGGCTTATCCTCTTGTCCAAGAAATGAAGCTGGAACTGAAAAAACCTTGGGCGCCAGTTCATTTGCCACTAGATACTTGCTCCGTAACAATTCATCGCCGCAAGAAACGAGCCTTTATTGCCCTAGGAAGCAATATGGGAGATAAACAAGCAAACTTGAAGCAAGCCATTGAGAACATGCGAGCTCGTCGTATCCATATTCTTAAAGAGTCTAGTGTCTTAACGACGGAGCCTTGGGGTGGTGTGGATCAAGATAGCTTTGTTAATCAAGTGGTTGAGGTTGAAACCTGGTTGCCGGCCCCAGTTCTATTAGAGACCTTGTTAGCCATTGAGTCAGAGATGGGACGGGTGAGAGAAGTACATTGGGGGCCTCGTTTAATTGATTTGGATTTGCTTTTTGTGGAGGATCAGGTCCTTTATACAGATGACCTTATTTTGCCTCATCCTTATATAGCGGAACGCCTTTTTGTCCTTGAATCTCTTCAAGAAATTGCACCTCATTTTATTCATCCTACATTAAAGCAACCTATCCGTAACTTGTATAATGCTTTGAAAAAATAGAAAAAACTCTAGTTTTCAGTCGCTTGCAACTGAAGGCTAGAGTTTTTATACTCTTCGAAAATCTCTTCAAACCACGTCAGCGTCGCCTTGCTGTAGGTATGGTTACTGACTTCGTCAGTTCTATCTGCAACCTCAAAACAGTGTTTTGAGCAACCTGCGGCTAGCTTCCTAGTTTGCTCTTTGATTTTCATTAAGTATTAAAATAGGTCATTTTCTTCTGGGAGGAGGATAGTTTCTCTACCGTCCATATCTAAAACCAGTACTCTGGGCGGATAAAGAGGGTCGAAAGGATGGTTAAAGTCAAAATCAATGGCTGTAGGGAGGTGTTGACTTGAAAAGTGGAAGGTGATTTTTCCTTGGTTATTGAGCAATTGAAACTCGAGTTCTTCTTCCAATTCAAAGACATTTTTTAAGAAGTGGTCAATAATATACCAAAAAGAGTCAATGACATCATCAGGCAAGCTGGTAACAATGCCAAAACTAGCCGACCGCATGTGGGTATTGGTAAAAGCCATATCTTTGCCTCCTTTCTTTTTCCTTATCATACAGCAAATAGGATTAAAAATCAAGAAAAGGTGATTTTTTCTTCATAAACATAGTTTTCTATGAAATTTTTTTCAAACAATCTTCAAAAAATGCTTGAAAGTGTTTACAAATAGTGATAAAATGGAATAAGTAGAATCATGAAAACGAAATTTTCATACCGTCTCTTTTTTGGAGTCTCGTGAGGTATGATATAGAAAGGAAATGGAATGAATACAGACGATACAGTAACGATTTATGATGTCGCCCGTGAAGCAGGAGTTTCAATGGCGACAGTTAGCCGTGTAGTCAATGGCAATAAGAATGTAAAAGAGAATACTAGAAAAAAAGTGCTTGAGGTGATTGACCGTTTGGATTATCGTCCAAATGCAGTGGCGCGTGGTCTTGCAAGTAAAAAGACAACCACTGTTGGTGTCGTGATTCCGAATATTACCAATGGCTATTTCTCAACGCTTGCTAAAGGGATTGATGATATCGCTGAAATGTACAAGTACAACATTGTCCTTGCCAATAGTGATGAGGATGATGACAAGGAAGTTTCGGTTGTCAATACACTGTTTTCTAAGCAAGTGGATGGTATCATCTTTATGGGGTATCACTTGACTGAAAAAATTCGTTCAGAGTTTTCTCGTTCTCGAACACCAGTTGTTCTTGCAGGGACAGTGGATGTAGAACATCAACTTCCAAGTGTTAATATTGATTACAAACAAGCTACGATTGATGCAGTGACCTATCTTGCTAAAGAAAATGAGCGCATTGCTTTCGTTAGCGGTCCACTAGTGGATGACATCAATGGTAAGGTTCGTTTGGTTGGCTACAAGGAAGCCTTGAAAAAAGCAGGTATTTCTTATAGCGAAGGATTGGTATTTGAATCTAAATACACTTATGAAGACGGTTATGCCTTGGCAGAACGCTTGATTTCATCAAATGCAACTGCAGCAGTTGTAACAGGTGATGAGTTGGCAGCAGGTGTTTTGAACGGCCTTGCTGATAAGGGTGTGTCAGTACCAGAAGAGTTTGAAATCATTACTAGTGACGATTCACAAGTCTCTCGCTTTACCCGTCCAAACTTGACAACTATCGCCCAACCTCTTTATGACCTTGGTGCTATTAGCATGCGTATGTTGACTAAGATTATGCACAAGGAAGAGTTGGAAGAACGTGAAGTTCTCTTACCTCATGGTTTGACAGAACGTCGTTCAACACGAAAACGTAAATAGAAAAATCAGGGAATCGTGAAGATTTCCTGATTTTGCTTTCTGGAGAAGAGACTTATCCTTCCATATAGTCTTTCAAATTCTGTCCTGTTAGTCCAGCATTGAGGGCGATGAGGAGTTTCAAGCGAGCTTTTTGGGCGTTAAGTTCTTTAACAAAAAAGACACCTGCTTTTTGCAACTGCACGCCTCCACCTTGGTAGGCATAAACAGGTTCCGCTATACCGTTAAAGCATCGTGAAACTAGGGCGACTGGGATTCCTCTCTGCAGAAGGCTTTCTAATTTTTGAGCCGTTTCTTTGGGAATATTACCAGCTCCGAAGGCTTGGATAATCAAACCGTTCAATTGTTTCAAATCCAGCATATCAATCAGCTCATCTGTCATACCAGCATAAGCCGAGATGATAGGGACCAAGCCTTGTATGTGATCAAGGTCAAAGCGAACACGAGGTTCAGCTGTTTTGAAGTAGAGGATTTCCTGTTTCATAATCAGACCGAGGGGGCCATGTGTTGGGGTCTGGAAGGTACTGACATTGGTCGTATGTGTTTTGGTAACATACTTGGCAGCATGGATTTCATCGTTCATAACGACCAAAACCCCTTTGTCAGCGGCTCTGTCATCGCTAGCTACTCGTAAAGCGCTCAGATAATTATAAACACCGTCGCTGCCGAGTTCGTTGGAGCTGCGCATGGCACCTGTTAGAACGATAGGCATATGGGGAACTTCCATGGTATCAAGGAAATAGGCTGTTTCCTCTAGAGTATCGGTTCCGTGTGTGATCACCACTCCATCGTAGTTAGCAGCTTCCTCTTTAATTTTCTGGTAGAGAGCCAGCATATGCTTGGGTTTGATATGGGGGCTTGGCAGGTTAAAAAAGTCTAAGGCGTGGACTTGGATTCCTTCAAGTGGGTTGGACACATGGTTCATGGGATTATCCGAACTCGTCACAACAGCGCCAGAAGCATCGGCCTGCATGGAAATAGTTCCACCCGTATGTAAAACAAGGATTTTCTTAGGCATGATTTACTCACTCTTTCTGAAATGTGGTATAATCATTGTATCACAAAAGGGGAGATTGGGATAGGATGGAAGTCAAAGCTGTTTTTTTTGATATCGATGGAACCTTGGTCAACGATCGTAAGAGTGTTTTGAAATCCACTAAGGACGCGATTAAAATTGTCAAAGAACAAGGGGTGCTTGTCGGAGTAGCGACAGGTCGAGGACCTTTTTTTGTTAAGGAATTGATGGACGATTTGGATTTGGACTTTGCGGTAACCTACAATGGCCAGTATATCTTTAATAAAGAAAGAGTCTTGTTCACGAGCCCAATTTCCAAGTTACATTTGCGTCATCTAATTACTTATGCTAAAAAAGAGGGCAAGGAGATTGCCCTAGGGACCAAGGATGCCATGTTGGGTTCTAAAATCATGTCCTTTGGTCTGGGTTCTTTTTCTCAACGAATCAGTCGCTTCGTTCCCTCTGTCTTAACTCGGACGGTGAGTCATTCCTTTAATCGTATGGTCAGCAAGGTTGTTCCCCAAAAGGAAGAAGACCTGCTTCATCTGATGAATCAGCCTATCTACCAAGTTTTGATGCTGATGACGCCAGAAGAATCTGAGAAGGCGGCAGCTGATTTTGAAGACTTGAAATTGACACGTAGCAATCCTTTTGCTGCGGATGTCATCAATCAAGGAAACTCTAAATTGGAAGGCATTCGACGAGTTGGGAAAGAATATGGTTTTGATCTCAACCAAGTCATGGCCTTTGGTGACTCGGATAACGACCTGGAAATGCTGGCTGGTGTCGGTATGTCGGTCGCTATGGGAAATGGTAGTAGCAGTGTCAAGGAAGTTGCCAAGCACATCACAACCAGTAATCAGCAAGACGGAATCCACAAGGCCTTGGAACATTTTGGTGTTCTGGCATCAGAAAAAGTCTTTGTCAGCCGTGACTATCATTTCAATAAGGTCAAGACCTTTCACCACATGATGGATGAACGAACTCAAGAAGAACCTCGAGCTTGGGATTTAGAAGGTGCTACCCACAGGGCTGGCTTTAAAATAGAAGAATTGGTGGAGTTTGTTCGAGCTGCTAGTCCTTCTGAAGAGGATTTTGGTCAAGCTCTATCACAACTTCATCAAGCTCTTGATAAGGCAGCAGATAAAGTAGCTAAGAAGACGCCTGCCCAGCAAGATTTGATAGGTCAGGTGGATGCCTTGATTGACACGCTTTATTTCACCTACGGTAGTTTTGTTTTGATGGGGGTTGACCCAGAACGTATTTTTGATATCGTCCATCAGGCCAATATGGGGAAAATTTTTCCAGATGGCAAGGCTCATTTTGATCCAGTAACCCATAAAATCTTAAAGCCAGATGATTGGGAAGAAAAATATGCTCCAGAACTTGCTATTAAAAAGGAACTGCAGCGCCAGCTCAAGGCTTACGAACGCCATAAAGAGAGAAATAATACTCAATGAAAATCAAATAGCAAACTAGGAAACTAGCCGCAGGCTGCTCAAAGCACTGCTTTGAGGTTGTAGATAGAACTGACGAAGTCAGCTCAAAACACTGTTTTGAGGTTGCAGATGAAACTGACGAAGTCAGTAACATATATACGGCAAGGCGATGTTGACGTGGTTTGAATTTGATTTTCGAAGAGTATAAATAGTAAACAAAAAGGAGCTTTTGGCTCCTTTTCTTCGTGATTATAATGTTTTTTCTTGTTCTCTCACAACCAGCAAATCGACCTTAGCATGGCGGAGAATGTATTCAGATGAAGAGCCGACCAAGAGGCGTTCAAAGGCGTTGAGACCAGTTGCGCCAACGAGGATGAGATCCACTTCCTCAGCATCCGGAATAGTACGTGCCAAGAGGGTTTTTGGATTTCCCATTTCAATGACGATATGAACATCTGCCACACCAGCATCTCTTGCACGTTTTTCGTACTCTTTCATCAGACTTTCAGCGTCGACTTGGAGTTCTTCGTAAACTTCAGCATCAAAGGTGGATACGCTTTGGAGTGCGCGTGTGTCAATGACATGTGCGATGGTCAGTTTAGCGTCGTTTCGTAGAGCAGAATGAACTCCCTTGACAAAAGCCAAGTCCGCTTCTTTAGAACCATCGATTGCGACCATGATATTTTGGTAACGTTGTGCCATAATGAAACCTCCTGAAATTTTCTTACTATAATTGTAAACCTTTTCACTATAGAAGTAAAGCAAAAAAAGTATTTTTCAAAAGAATATTAGCGCTTAAAATCTATATAAATATATGATAAAATAAAAGAAAGGATAGCAGGAAACAAGTGAAGGGAGGGATAATGATGAAAAGCTCTTTTCAAACATCAAATTTCCTTTATTATGGAATTATCCTAGTTTCAGTCTTGGTAGAAGTTATCATGGTCTGGCAATTAGAGAGACTGGTACCGCTTCTTTATCCAGGTTTTATCGGCTTTTTAGTCTTTCATGTACTCTACCATCTAATCTTATTCCTAGTCGCTAAAAGAAGTGGGCGTTGGGATTACTTGATGATATGGGGACTTTTCCTCATGTTCAATCTTCTTTATGACTCCTTTTTAGGCTTGCTTTTTCTAGGTTTATCTTTTGGTATGTGATGTGTCTTTCGCAAATACCTGCTATCTCCCCTGTCTTGGCCTCACTTTTAGTGAGGTTTTTCTTCTGTAGGATTTTAGTAACACATTTCAGTAAACTTGTCGCATTCTCTTTCTAGTGGTATAATGTTACTATCTCGATGAATTGAGGAAACAAGATGAAAGAATATAACAAGTCTAGTAAGTTAGAGCATGTTGCTTATGATATCCGTGGTCCTGTTTTGGAAGAAGCCATGCGAATGCGAGCAAATGGAGAAAAGATTTTACGTCTGAATACAGGAAATCCAGCAGAATTTGGTTTTACAGCGCCAGACGAGGTCATTCATGACTTGATTATGAATGCGCGTGATAGTGAAGGATATTCTGACTCCAAAGGGATTTTCTCAGCCCGTAAGGCCATCATGCAGTATTGCCAATTGAAGAAATTCCCAAACGTAGATATTGATGATATTTACCTTGGAAATGGTGTCAGTGAACTGATTGTCATGTCCATGCAGGGACTGTTGGACAATGGAGACGAGGTCTTAGTCCCAATGCCAGACTATCCTCTCTGGACAGCGGCTGTAAGTCTAGCTGGAGGAAATGCCGTTCACTATATCTGTGATGAAGCTGCCGAATGGTACCCAGATATTGACGATATCAAGTCAAAAATCACTTCCAATACCAAGGCAATCGTCCTTATCAATCCAAATAATCCAACTGGAGCCCTTTATCCTAAGGAACTCTTGTTGGAGATTATTGAGATTGCCCGTCAAAATGATTTGATTATCTTTGCGGATGAAATCTATGACCGCATGGTCATGGATGGGCATGTGCATACGCCTGTGGCGAGCTTGGCACCAGATGTCTTCTGTGTCAGCATGAATGGTCTGTCAAAATCGCACCGTATCGCTGGTTTTCGTGTGGGTTGGATGGTCTTGTCTGGTCCTAAGACACACGTTAAAGGCTATATCGAAGGGCTCAATATGTTGTCCAATATGCGCCTTTGCTCTAACGTTTTGGCCCAACAAGTCGTACAAACTTCCTTGGGTGGCCACCAATCAGTCGATGAATTGCTTCTTCCAGGTGGACGAATATATGAGCAAAGAAACTTCATCTACAATGCCATTCAAGAAATCCCAGGTTTGTCTGCTGTTAAACCCAAGGCCGGACTCTATATCTTCCCTAAAATCGACCGAAATATGTACCGTATTGATGATGATGAGCAGTTTGTCCTTGATTTCTTGAAGCAGGAAAAGGTTCTCTTGGTTCATGGTCGAGGCTTTAACTGGAAGGAACCAGACCACTTCCGCATCGTTTACCTTCCTCGTGTTGATGAGTTAGCCCAAATCCAAGAAAAGATGACTCGTTTCTTGAAACAGTATCGTAGATAGGGCTTACATCAGAAAAAGCGTTAAAAAGCTGGAAACATTTGCCTAGAGCTATTGACAAAAGTAAAAGAATCAGATAGAATAGTAAAGTATGTTTAGTAACTGATCACTTTATAGCCGGCTAAACGAATACAAAATCTATGAGGAGGTATTCATCGTGAAACGTACTTATCAACCAAGTAAACTTCGTCGTGCGCGCAAACACGGATTCCGTAACCGTATGTCAACTAAAAACGGTCGTCGCGTATTGGCAGCTCGTCGTCGTAAAGGACGCAAAGTTTTGGCTGCATAATCCAAACGAACCATATCAAAAATCAGTAGGAACTCGAGTCTACTGATTTTTATTTTTGTAAAAAAAGCTCAAAATACTTTATATTTTTGCTCAAATGGTGTATAATATTTCACATACTGTAAAAAATGGAGAATAATCATGAAGAAATCAAAAGTTATGCTTTTTGGAGCTATGGCTTTGACAGCAGGTCTAGCTCTAGCGGCATGTGGGTCTTCCCAATCAAGTAATACAGACAAGACTTACTCTTATATCTTTGTTAATAACCCAGATACCTTGGATTATATTACCTCTACACGAGATTCTACATCTAGTATCACAACCAACTTGATTGATGGTTTGTTGGAAAATGACCAGTACGGCAATCTCATCCCGTCTATGGCTGAGTCATGGACTGTATCAAAAGATGGTTTGACCTACACTTATAAGATCCGTCAGGGGGCCAAATGGTACACTTCTGAAGGAGAAGAGTATGCGGATGTAACAGCTCATGATTTTGTGACTGGTCTTAAGTATGCGGCGGATAAAAAGGCTGAAAACTTGTACTTGGTACAAGACTCTATTAAAGGGTTAGCAGACTATGTTGAAGGGCAATCATCTGATTTTGGAACTGTTGGTGTTAAGGCGGTGGATGATTACACGCTACAATACACTCTCAACCAGCCTGAGACTTATTGGAACTCTAAAACAACAGCAAGTATTCTTAGTCCGGTAAACGAAGCTTTCTTGAAGTCTAAGGGAGATGACTTTGGAAGTGTGACACCATCAAGTATCTTGTCAAATGGTCCTTACTTATTTAAATCATTCACATCAAAATCTTTGATTGAACTTGATAAAAACCCTAATTACTGGGATAAGGACAATGTTAAAATCGAGAAAGTGAAACTTTCTTTCTTTGACGGTTCTGACCAAGACAGCATTGCAAGAGGTTTCTTGGATGGTAACTATACTGATGGCCGTATCTTCCCAACAAGTTCAGTCTTTTCTGAGCTTAAGAAGGGAAATGAGGACAAGATTACCTATACACCGCAAAATTCAGTTACTTTCTATTATCTTTTCAATGTGAATCGTCAAAGCTACAAGCAGACTATGAAACAGTCTGATAAGGAAAAGACAGATTCACGCGCAGCTATGCAAAATAAGGATTTCCGTCAGGCTATCAACTTTGCCTTTGACCGTCATGCTTATGCAGCACAGACAAATGGTGAAGATGGAGCAGACCGTATCTTACGTAACACGATTACACCAAGTAACTTTGTCCAAGTTGGCGATAAGAACTTCGGTGATATTGTCAATGAAAAAATTGTCAACTACGGTAAAGATTGGGCAAATATCAACCTAAACGATGGTAAGCAAGCCTTCTTGAACCCTGACAAGGCCAAAGAGAAATTTGCTAAGGCTAAAGAAAGTCTTCAAGCTCAGGGAGTAACCTTCCCAATTCATTTGGATATGCCAGTTGACCAGACTGCTAAGCTAGATGTGCAACAGGCTGGCTCTCTCAAGCAAACAGTAGAAGCCACTCTTGGTAAGGATAATGTTGTCATCGATGTTATCCAACTTTCTCCAGATGAAAAAGATCAGGCAACCTACTTTGCAGATACAGCAGAACAAAAAGATTACGATATCGACATCTCAGGATGGGGTGGAGACTACTCAGATCCGAAGACTTACCTAGCCATCCTTGATCCAGAGACAGGTTCTCAGTTGAAAAACATGGGCTTGACTGAAGGAAAAGACAAGGAAATTAAGGACAAGATTGGTCTTTCTGACTACAAGAAACTCTTGGATCAGGCTGATGCTGAAATCACAGATACTCAAGCTCGTTATGAAAAATACGCTGAAGCCCAAGCTTGGTTGACAGATAGTGCCCTCTTCCTACCAGTTCAAAGTGGCGGAGCCAACCCAATTTTCCGTAAGACTGTACCGTTTACAGGTCCATTCTCATTCGTTGGTCATAAGGGAAATGCAGACAACTATAAATATGTTGAATTGCAAAAAGAGCCAGTAACTGCTAAACAGTACCAAGAACTCTATGAAAAATGGCTAAAAGAAAAAGCTGAGTCAAATAAAAAAGCTCAGGAAGATTTAGCAAATCACATTCAATGATATTCCTAGTCATGCTTTTCAGTTAATACTCTTCGAAAATCTCTTCAAACCACGTCAGCGTTGCCTTACCGTATATATGGTTACTGACTTCGTCAGTTTCATCTACAACCTCAAAGCAGTGCTTTGAGCAGCCTGTGGCTAGCTTCTAGTTTGCTCTTTGATTTTCATTGAGTATAAGCATAGTGACTTGTTTCAGAAAAAGGCCTTACCAGATGCTTATTGGTTCTGGTAGGGCCTTTTCTTTATTCTTTTAAGTGATAGGAGTAGCTAGCGACAACGACGTCTTGGTGCCAACGACGAACGTATTTGAGTTTGAGACTCATCTGATTGTGCAGGATATTCTGCCAAGGTTTATTAGAGATAAACTGGGATATTAGGACTACTTGCTAAGGCCCATAGGCGATGGAGGACAGAGCGCCGCTTGACAAGATGCCCAGTATCGGAGTTTTCCCAGCAGTCTCCCCTAGCCTTCGGTTAAGGACTTAGGAGGACGATCTATGAGGGGCTATTTTAATTTTGTAAACATGGTCATTTACTTTGTTGAAAAATTCAATAAGTGCTATTATATTGCTTTGAAAAAAGAGCATCAAGAGATGATGATGGGTTTTAGAATATTTTTTTCAGATGAGGAGAGAGGTCAGTTTTTTTGCTATAATAGAAGATAGAAAACGAGGTTAGAAGAGATGATTTTTGATACACATACACACTTGAATGTAGAAGAATTTGCAGGTCGTGAGGCAGAAGAAATTGCCTTGGCTGCTGAGATGGGGGTTACGCAGATGAATATTGTGGGTTTTGATAAACCGACGATTGAGCGTGCCTTGGAGTTGGTAGACGAGTATGAGCAACTTTACGCGACTATTGGTTGGCATCCTACAGAAGCTGGTACTTACACAGAGGAGATTGAAGCCTACTTGCTTGACAAGCTCAAGCATCCCAAGGTTGTGGCTCTAGGTGAAATTGGCTTAGATTATCATTGGATGACATCGCCTAAGGAAGTGCAGGAGCAGGTTTTTCGTCGTCAGATTCAGTTATCTAAGGACTTGAATTTACCTTTTGTTGTCCATACCCGTGATGCGCTGGAAGATACCTATGATATTATCAAGAGCGAGGGAGTTGGCCCTCGAGGTGGTATCATGCATTCTTTCTCAGGAACTCTTGAATGGGCAGAGAAGTTTGTCGAGCTTGGCATGAAAATTTCCTTTTCAGGAGTAGTGACTTTCAAGAAGGCAACCGATATCCAAGAGGCTGCTAGAGAACTTCCTTTGGACAAGATTTTGGTGGAAACGGATGCGCCTTACTTAGCACCTGTACCCAAGCGTGGTCGCGAAAACAAAACAGCCTATACTCGCTATGTAGTGGACTTTATCGCTGACTTGCGTGGCATGACGGCAGAAGAGCTAGCAGTAGCAACGACTGCAAATGCAGAGCGCATTTTTGGATTGGACAGTAAGTAATGAAAGAGAAAATTTCACAAGTCATCGTGGTCGAAGGTCGCGATGATACGGCCAATCTCAAACGTTATTTCGATGTAGAGACCTATGAGACTAGAGGTTCTGCCATTAATGAGCAGGATCTAGAGCGAATTCAGCGCCTGCACCAGCGTCATGGGGTCATTGTCTTTACAGACCCAGATTTTAATGGGGAGCGGATTCGTCGCATGATTATGACGGCCATTCCAACAGTTCAGCATGCCTTCCTCAAACGAGATGAAGCTGTTCCCAAGTCCAAGACCAAGGGCCGTTCCCTGGGAATTGAGCATGCCAGCTATGAAGACCTGAAAACGGCTCTAGCTCAGGTTACAGAACAATTTGAACATGAGAGTCAGTTTGACATCAGTCGTAGCGACTTGATTCACCTTGGCTTTCTAGCGGGAGCAGACAGCCGTAAGCGAAGAGAATATCTAGGAGAGGCTCTCCGAATCGGCTATTCTAACGGCAAGCAACTCCTCAAACGCTTAGAGTTGTTTGGGGTTACTTTAGCAGAAGTGGAAGAAGCTATGAAAAGTTATGAGTAGGAAAGATGTGAACGTTACAATTTTTTAAGTTTCACAGTATTTTTCGAAGCAGGTAGAAGAGGAGACGTCTGATGTTAATTGGTCAAAAAATTAAAGAGATTCGGATAGAAAAAGGAATTAGTCGTCCAGATTTTTGTGGAGATGAGCAAGAACTGACAGTTCGTCAACTGTCGCGAATTGAAAGTGGAGCTTCGCAACCGAGTTTGCCGAAGTTAGACTATATTGCTCGTCGGTTAGGAGTTCCAGCTTATAGCCTTATGCCGGATTTTTCAGCTCTTCCTTCTGCTTATTTAGAATTGAAATACCAGATTTTACGTGAACCAATCTATGGTAAAGAAGAGGAATACGATAAGAAAGAAGCGTGTTTGGAAGAGATAGAGAACTTGTTTTATGAGCAACTTCCTAGTGAGGAAAAAGTATGGTTCGAAGCTACTAGAGCAACGATAGATGTTATTCGAAGCGGACGATCAGAATACGGGGAAACCGTACTGGACGATTATTTTAAAACAATTTATGATAAGGAATTGTTTTTGATAAATGAATTAGAAGTTATCAACTTATATTTTGCTATAGTGCTTACAAAGATAAAACAAGGTCAAAGTCAGATTTCAGAAATTGAAAGAATTCATTCGTTTTTAGTTCGTTTGGCAAATCATGTGGAATTAATTTCACCAGAATATCTGTTTGCTTTAAGTAATACTTTGTTTTCGGGTCTTGCCTGTTTGGATAATTTATCGACTTATGATTCACTAGAAACCTATATCTTTAGCCTTAATCACATAATGGAAAAAACACAAGATTTTCAGAAGAAACCAATTATATTAATGTTGGAGTGGAAATTATCCCTAATAATAAAAAATGATTATGTCTCTGCCGAACAGTTCTATCAGAAATCGAAGCTATTTGCTGATATAATAGAAAATTCTTATTTAGTTACTATGTTGGAGAAACAATGGCAAGAAGATTTAAAAAAATATTTATAAACATAGTGAAGCAGTGACAAAAATGTCCTTGTTCTGATCTTGAAACAGTTCTAAAGTTCGTCTTTAGGGCTGTTTTTTTATATATAAGCTAAAAATGACATGAAATGCTTATATTTTAAGGACATTGATGTCCTTTGAGTTTATTTAAGAATAATTTATAATTAATTAAAACGTGAAAGGAGATTACAGTATGAACTTTTTTAGTTTATTTTATTTAGTTACTTGGTGGTTTAAATAAAATTTAGTTATGTCTACTTAGTCTCAAAAATTTATTCATAATATATAATAAATATAATTTGATAGACTAAATTAGAAAAATAAGGAGAGGATGCCATGAGGTGTTGCTTTGAAAAGGTCTATGATCCATGACTTAGTTTTACTTGAATAGAAAATGGACAATATATAATAAATATTTATGATAAAATAAAAAATAAAGGAGTATCAATATGAAACAAACAGTTAAAAAATTAGCCCTTGTAGCGAGCATTGCAGCAACATTAGGTGGAAGTGTAGCAGTAGTATCGGCCGCGGTTAAGTATCCAGATGGTGGTGTCTGGACGTATGGTTCAGGTGACGGAGGTGCTTACTCAAACTACTATCACTCTTCAGAATATCATAGCTCAACAGTTGTTAGTAGAAAAACTGGTTCATCTGATAAGGGATATGCTGGTGCTGGAGGGACTTCTCGTGCATGGATTCGTACTTCTTGGGGAGAGAAAGTTGCATTCTACTATAATGTTTAGAATGGTATAGCCCTATTGTTTAGCTTTACTTGATCACCTTCTCACTAAGTAACCAAGTAACTTTTTGGAGGAAATGATGAAACGTTTATTTATTTTGATTTCAATGGTATTGGTATCGCTTTATATGCTGATAACTTCCGTTGACCATCGAGAAGAGATTTTATTTGGTAACTATCTCTCTGTTGATGTGACAGGAATGGTAATAAATCAACCAGTAGCTAGTCGCGAAGAGGTGACAGAGGCTTTGAGTCACTTGGCAGTAGAGCATAATAGTCTCATCGCCCGTCGGATTGTTGAGCCAAATGAAGCTGGAGAAACACGCTTTACCTATGCCACTTACGGTCAGGGAGAGCTTCCAGAAGGTCTGACCATTTCCTCCAAGGAGAGTGCAGAAACGAGTGATTTATTAGGGTCTTACTTGATTGTGTCAGGAAGTTTGGATGGAGTGAGCTTACAGACCACCTTGAAAGAACTTGGCTATCAAGGCTTTGTTTCGAGTGGAGAAGATCCATTTTCGATAGTCTTACTATTGGCGGCCACCCCTATGGTGCTACTGAGTTTAGCTATTTTTCTGCTGACCTTTATGAGTTTGATTCTGATTTATCGGATAAAATCCCTTCGTCAAGCAGGGATTCGCTTAATAGCTGGTGAGAGCTTGTTTGGGGTGGCTCTCAGACCAGTGTTAGAAGATATGAGACAGCTTATCTTCTCGATGCTGGTATCCAGTCTTTTGGGATTGGGGATTCTCTGGTATCAAGGTGCCTTGTTTATGGCAACAGTGCAACTGGTCATCATTGGTCTTTTGCTTTATGGATTGGCCTTGGTAGGGATATCTACCTTATTAAGTGTCGTGTATCTACTTGGTTTACAGGAAAATAGCCTGGTGGATCTATTGAAAGGGAAACTCCCTCTCAAACGTATGATGACATTGATGATGGTGGGGCAACTTTTAGCTGTATTGGTTGTCGGCTCGAGTGCGACTGCTCTCCTACCCCACTACCGTGAAATGCAGGAAATGGAGAGAGCTAGTGATAAATGGAGCCAGTCCTCAGATCGTTACCGTCTATCCTTTGGTTGGTCTAGTGCATTTGCCGATGAAGAAGGAATGCGTAAGGACAATCGTGAGTGGCAGACATTTACTGAAGAACGGTTAGCCAATACAGACTCTTTTTATATCATGAGCAATGTTGACAATTTCTCAGATGGCGCAGAAGTGGATCTAAATGGCAATCGACTCAGTGACTATACACCGTCAGGGAATGTTATCTATGTCTCACCGCGCTATCTGATAGAAGAAAAGATTACCGTTTCTTCAGAGTTTATGGACAAGATGCAAAACTTGTCTGAGGGAGAGTTTGGGCTGATCTTGCCTGAAAGCTTGCGAGAGCAATCTGCCTACTATCAAGGATTATTTACAGATTACCTGCAAAACTTTTCATCTGAAAGTGTAGAAGTGACGAGTCAGAAACACTACCTCCCACAGGTAACGCTAGCTTTTACAGAAACAGGACAGGAACGCTTCCTCTATAACGATGGGTACAAGACGACACGCCAGTACCTAAAAGACCCGATTATTGTAGTTCTCACGCCACAAGCGACTGGAACAAGACCTGTTGCAGGGATGTTGTGGGGAACTACGGCTAATAGTGCCTTGAAACTAGATCGATATGGAGATAGCATCACAGCTCTAAAAGATCAAGGACTATATCACAAGGTCTCTTACTTGGTAAAAAGCCAGCTATTTTTTGCCAAGGTACTAAATGACAAACGGATGGAGTTTTACTCTCTCCTTATTGGGACTGTTTTGACTCTGTCTACGGCTATTTTGTTATTTGATTCCATGAATCTTCTCTATTTTGAGCAGTTCAGACGGGAGATCATGATTAGACGTCTTTCTGGTATGACAATCTATGAGCTTCATGGCAAGTACTTACTGGCGCAAGGAGGAGTTCTCTTGCTTGGGCTAATCCTATCTAGTGTTTTGACAGGAGATAGCTTGATTAGCGCTCTAGTTGTAGCTTTATTTACTCTTAACGCCCTCTTGATTTTAGTAAGGCAGGATAAAAAGGAAGAAGCTGGTAGCATGGCAGTATTGAAAGGAAAATAAGATGATTGATATTCAAGGATTGGAAAAGAAGTTTAATGACCGTGCGATTTTCTCTGGTTTAAATCTCAAGCTGGAGAAGGGCAAGGTTTATGCCTTAATCGGAAAGAGTGGAAGCGGAAAGACGACTTTGCTGAACATCTTAGGAAAGCTAGAAAAGATAGATGGTGGAAGGGTTCTCTATCAGGGGAAAGATTTAAAAAACATTCCCACTCGTGAGTATTTTCGAGACCAGATGGGCTATCTCTTTCAAAATTTTGGCCTTTTAGAAAACCAGTCAATCAAAGAGAATTTGGATTTGGGCTTTGTTGGTCAGAAAATCTCAAAAGTAGAACGTTTGGAAAGGCAAGTGGAGGCTTTAGAAAAGGTTAATCTAGGGTATTTGGATCTAGAACAAAAAATTTATACTTTATCTGGGGGAGAGGCCCAACGAGTTGCCCTTGCGAAGACTATTTTGAAAAATCCACCCTTGATTTTAGCGGATGAACCAACAGCAGCTCTAGATCCTGAAAATTCAGAGGAGGTTATGAATCTATTGGTGGGCTTGAAAGATGAAAATCGAATGATCATCATTGCGACCCATAATCCCCTAGTCTGGAATAAGGCCGATGAAATCATTGATATGAGGGAGCTTGCTCATGTGTGAAAAAATTCGTATTCGCAGGGTATCTGATTATCCTAGTGCCAGAGGTGGTTTAGAAGATATTCTCATCATGGAAAATATGACCAATCATCTCCTTTTGGTTCAAATCCGAGTAAATGGCTATTTGCTTGATTTTGCTAGCATTGAAGGGCAAAGGCAAAAGCATTATCGTTTGAAAAATTTACCTCAAACGGTTGAACTGACAGTGGACGATGTGGAGGAGGATGTAGATTTGACCCTACCTGAAAATCGAAGTTATCAAGAAGCTGATTTTTTTGAACGTATGTTTCGAGAGAACCGATAAGTCCATTTCCAAGACTATCTTTCTTCATGAGGAAAGATAGTTTTTTGGTATGATTTTCACCCCCAAAATACAAGGGGAATGTGTTACAATAGTAGTAACAGATAATAGAAAAGAGAATAGATGAGAATTGCAGATTATAGCGTGACCAAGGCAGTGCTGGAGCGTCACGGTTTTACCTTTAAAAAGTCTTTCGGACAAAATTTTCTGACTGATACTAATATCCTTCAAAAAATTGTCGATACGGCTGAGATTGATGACCAGGTCAATGTTATTGAAATTGGGCCAGGTATTGGTGCCTTAACGGAGTTTCTGGCTGAGCGTGCAGCAGAGGTCATGGCTTTTGAGATCGACCACCGTTTGGTGCCAATTTTGGCAGATACCTTGCGTGATTTTGATAATGTGACCGTAGTTAACGAAGATATTCTCAAGGTTGATTTGGCGCAACATATCCAGAATTTCAAAAATCCTGACCTGCCCATCAAGGTAGTGGCTAATTTGCCTTATTACATCACGACGCCTATTCTCATGCACTTGATCGAGAGCGGCATTCCTTTTAGTGAGTTTGTCGTCATGATGCAAAAAGAAGTGGCGGACCGCATTTCAGCTCAGCCGAATACCAAGGCTTACGGTAGCTTGTCGATTGCGGTGCAGTATTACATGACTGCCAAGGTTGCCTTTATCGTGCCTCGTACGGTCTTTGTGCCAGCACCAAATGTGGACTCAGCCATCTTGAAAATGGTGCGCCGTCCAGAACCAGCCGTAGCAGTAGAAGACGAGAACTTATTCTTTAAGGTTTCCAAGGCAAGTTTCACTCATCGTCGCAAGACCTTATGGAATAACCTGACAGGTTACTTTGGTAAGACCGAAGAAGTCAAGGACAAGCTGACCAAGGCCTTGGACCAAGCAGGTTTGTCACCAAGTGTGCGTGGGGAAGCTCTCAGCTTGGCAGAATTTGCCAGCCTAGCAGATGCACTTAAAGGGCAAGGACTCTAAGATGCAGGGACAAATCATTAAAGCCTTGGCTGGGTTCTACTATGTAGAGAGTGAGGGCAAAGTCTATCAAACACGAGCGCGTGGAAATTTCCGTAAAAAAGGTCATACCCCTTACGTTGGGGACTGGGTCGACTTTTCTGCCGAAGAAAATTCAGAAGGCTATATTCTCAAGATTCACGAACGGAAAAACAGTCTGGTCCGTCCGCCTATTGTCAATATTGACCAAGCTGTGGTGATCATGTCTGTCAAGGAACCTGATTTTAACAGCAATTTGTTGGATCGGTTTTTGGTTCTTTTAGAGCACAAGGGTATTCATCCTATCATTTATATTTCTAAAATGGACCTACTGGAAGATAGAGGGGAACTGGATTTTTACCAACAGACCTATGGTGATATCGGCTATGACTTTGTGACCAGTAAAGAGGAACTACTGCTCTTGTTAACAGGCAAGGTTACAGTCTTTATGGGGCAGACAGGTGTTGGGAAGTCAACTCTTCTCAATAAAATCGCACCAGACCTCAATCTTGAAACAGGAGAAATTTCTGATAGTTTAGGTCGCGGGCGCCATACCACTCGAGCTGTTAGTTTTTATAATCTCAATGGGGGTAAAATCGCAGATACACCAGGCTTTTCATCGCTGGATTATGAAGTGACAACGGCTGAAGACCTTAATCAGGCCTTTCCAGAGATTGCTAGTGTCAGCCGAAACTGCAAATTCCGTACTTGTACCCATACCCATGAGCCGTCCTGTTCAGTGAAGCCAGCAGTGGAAGAAGGGACTATTGCCAGCTTCCGTTTTGACAACTACCTGCAATTCCTCAGTGAAATTGAAAATCGCAGAGAAACTTATAAAAAAGTCAGCAAAAAAATTCCAAAATAAGGAGAAACCTATGTCTCAATACAAGATTGCTCCGTCAATTCTGGCAGCAGATTATGCCAACTTTGAACGTGAAATTAAACGCCTAGAAGCAACTGGGGCAGAATATGCCCATATCGATATCATGGATGGTCACTTTGTGCCACAAATCAGCTTTGGCGCAGGTGTGGTCGAAAGTCTTCGTTCTCATAGTAAGATGGTCTTTGACTGCCATTTGATGGTATCAAATCCCGAACATCATTTAGAGGATTTCGCGCGTGCAGGAGCTGACATCATCAGTATCCATGTGGAAGCAACGCCTCATATCCACGGTGCCCTTCAAAAGATTCGTTCTCTAGGTGTCAAACCATCGGTTGTTATCAATCCTGGAACGCCTGTTGAGGCTATCAAGCACGTGCTTCACCTAGTTGACCAAGTTTTGGTCATGACGGTGAATCCTGGCTTCGGTGGGCAAGCTTTTCTACCTGAAGCCATGGATAAGGTTCGTGAGTTGGTTGCCCTTCGTTATGAAAAAGGTTTGAACTTTGAAATCGAAGTGGATGGTGGGATTGATGATAAAACGATTGCTCAAGCTAAAGAAGCTGGTGCGACCGTTTTTGTAGCAGGTTCCTATGTCTTTAAGGGAGAAGTCAATGAGCGAGTACAAACTCTCAGAAAACAATTGGACTAGGGTTGCCGTTTTTGCTGGCGGAGACCGCGGTCATTATCGGACAGATTTTGATGCTTTTGTTGGTGTGGATCGGGGTTCGCTCTGGGTCTTGGAGGAAAACCTACCTCTTGCTCTAGCGGTTGGAGATTTTGATTCTGTGACCGAAGAAGAGCGACAGGTGATTCAAAAACGTGCCCTGCGCTTTGTTCAAGCCCAGCCAGAAAAGGATGATACCGATTTGGAATTGGCTCTCTTAACCATTTTTGAGCAAAATCCTCAGGCTGAGGTTACTATTTTCGGTGCTTTGGGTGGCCGTATTGATCACATGCTGGCCAATGTTTTTCTTCCTAGCAATCCCAAGTTGGCGCCTTATATGCGCCAGATAGAAATTGAGGATGGGCAAAATTTGATTGCCTATTGTCCAGAAGGGACCAGTCAGCTACATCCCCGTTCAGACTACGATTATCTAGCCTTTATGCCGGTTCGGGATAGCCAGCTGACTATTCTCGGTGCCAAGTATGAGTTGACAGAGGACAATTTTTTCTTTAAAAAAGTGTACGCTTCTAACGAATATATAGATAGGGAAGTTTCGGTGACTTGCCCAGATGGCTATGTGGTCGTGCTACATAGTAAGGACAGGAGGTAGGATGGAAAGTTTACTTGTTCTATTATTGATTGCCAACCTAGCTGGACTCTTTCTGATTTGGCAGAGGCAGGATAAGCAGGAAAAACATCTGACCAAGAGCTTGGAGGAACAGGCAGATCACTTGTCAGACCAGTTGGATTACCGTTTTGAACAAGCCAGACAAGCCAGCCAGTTGGACCAAAAAGATTTGGAAGTGGCTGTCAGCGACCGTTTGCAAGAAGTGCGAATCGAATTGCACCAAGGCTTAACTCAAGTTCGTCAAGAAATGACTGAGAATCTCCTCCAAACCAGAGATAAGACCGACCAACGTCTCCAATCCTTGCAGGAATCAAATGAGCAACGTCTGGAACAAATGCGCCAGACAGTCGAGGAAAAGTTAGAAAAGACCTTGCAGACACGATTGCAGGCTTCCTTTGAGACAGTTTCCAAACAACTGGAGTCTGTCAATCGTGGCCTTGGAGAAATGCAGACAGTTGCCCGTGATGTTGGCGCCCTCAACAAGGTTCTCTCTGGAACTAAAACGCGAGGGATTCTGGGAGAATTGCAACTGGGGCAAATCATCGAGGATATCATGACCCCTGCCCAGTATGAACGAGAATTCGCAACAGTTGAAAACTCTAGCGAGCGAGTGGAGTATGCCATCAAGCTGCCTGGGCAAGGCGACCAGGAATACGTCTATCTGCCAATTGACTCTAAGTTTCCACTGGCAGATTATTACCGCCTAGAAGAAGCCTATGAAGTAGGTGACAAGGATGAAATCGAACGCTGTCGTAAGTCGCTCCTAGCAAGTGTCAAGCGTTTTGCTAAGGATATTAGGAACAAGTACATAGCACCACCTCGGACGACCAATTTTGGAGTTTTGTTTGTTCCGACAGAAGGTCTCTACTCAGAAATCGTCCGCAATCCTGTCTTCTTTGATGATTTGAGAAGGGAGGAGCAGATTATTGTCGCAGGTCCAAGTACCCTATCAGCTCTTCTTAACTCCCTATCAGTTGGCTTCAAAACCCTTAATATCCAAAAAAGTGCCGACCATATCAGCAAGACTCTTGCTAGCGTCAAGACTGAGTTTAGCAAGTTTGGTGGCATTCTGGTCAAGGCACAAAAACATCTCCAACATGCCTCTGGCAATATTGATGAACTATTAAACCGTCGCACCACAGCTATCGAGCGGACGCTCCGTCACATTGAGTTATCAGAAGGTGAGCCTGCGCTTGATCTACTCCATTTCCAAGAAAATGAGGAAGAATATGAAGATTAGTCACATGAAAAAAGATGAGCTGTTTGAAGGATTTTACCTAATCAAATCAGCTGACCTGAGGCAAACTCGAGCTGGGAAAAACTACCTAGCCTTTACCTTCCAAGATGATAGTGGCGAGATTGATGGGAAGCTCTGGGATGCCCAACCTCATAACATTGAGGCCTTTACCGCAGGTAAGGTTGTCCACATGAAAGGGCGCCGAGAAGTTTATAACAACACCCCTCAAGTCAATCAAATTACTCTCCGCCTGCCTCAACCTGGCGAGCCCAATGACCCAGCTGATTTCAAGGTCAAGTCGCCAGTTGATGTCAAGGAAATCCGTGACTATATGTCGCAAATGATTTTCAAAATCGACAATCCTGTTTGGCAACGGATTGTCCGAAATCTCTACACCAAGTACGACAAGGAATTTTACTCTTATCCAGCAGCCAAGACCAATCACCATGCCTTTGAAACGGGATTGGCCTATCATACGGCGACCATGGTGCGTTTGGCAGATGTCGTTAGCGAGGTCTATCCTCAGCTTAATAAGAGTCTGCTTTATGCGGGGATTATGCTGCATGACTTGGCTAAGGTCATCGAGTTGACGGGACCAGATCAGACCGAGTACACAGTTAGAGGCAATCTTCTTGGGCATATTGCTCTAATTGATAGCGAAATTACCAAGACAGTTATGGAACTTGGCATTGATGATACCAAGGAAGAAGTCGTTCTGCTCCGCCATGTTATCCTTAGTCACCATGGCTTGCTTGAGTATGGGAGTCCAGTCCGTCCACGCATTATGGAAGCAGAGATTATCCATATGATTGATAATCTGGATGCAAGCATGATGATGATGTCAACAGCTCTGGCTTTGGTGGATAAGGGAGAGATGACCAATAAAATCTTCGCTATGGACAATCGTTCCTTCTATAAACCAGATCTAGATTAATAATTTAAGAAAAATGAGCATTTTTTAGGATAAGAATGTTCGTTTTTTTATGTGAATATGGTATAATAGACAAAATATCAAAATTAAATGAAATGGGAAATAGAAATGAAATTAAGAAGAAGTGATCGGATGGTTGTCATTTCCAACTATTTGATTAATAATCCTTATAAACTAACTAGTCTCAATACTTTTGCTGAAAAGTATGAATCTGCTAAATCATCCATCTCAGAAGATATCGTGATTATCAAACGAGCTTTTGAGGAAATCGAAATCGGTCATATCCAGACAGTAACTGGAGCCGGAGGTGGTGTCATCTTTACACCTTCTATTTCGAGCCAGGATGCCAAGGAAATGGTGGAGGACTTGCGTGCCAAGTTGTCAGAAAGCGATCGTATCTTGCCAGGTGGTTATATCTATCTGTCTGATTTGCTTAGTACACCATCTATCTTGAAAAATATTGGTCGCATTATTGCCAAGAGCTTTATGGACCAAAAAATTGATGCGGTTATGACCGTAGCGACTAAGGGTGTTCCACTTGCAAATGCAGTTGCCAATGTCCTCAATGTTCCCTTTGTTATTGTGCGCCGTGACCTGAAAATTACCGAAGGTTCAACTGTCAGCGTCAACTATGTATCCGGTTCAAGTGGTGACCGTATCGAGAAAATGTTCCTTTCAAAACGTAGTCTCAAGGCAGGAAGCCGTGTCTTGATTGTGGATGACTTCTTGAAAGGTGGCGGAACTGTCAACGGGATGATCAGCCTCTTGCGCGAGTTCGACTCAGAACTAGCAGGTGTAGCGGTCTTTGCGGACAATGCCCAAGAAGAACGTGAAAAGCAGTTTGACTACAAGTCACTCTTGAAGGTAACCAATATTGATGTCAAGAACCAAGCCATAGATGTTGAGGTTGGCAATATCTTTGACGAAGATAAATAAGAGATAGAACTAAAGGTTGGAACGATTGTCCCAGCCTTTCTTTGCAAATAGAATAGAAGGAAGCTTATGAAAACACCATTTATCAATAAAGAAGACTTAGAAGAGATTGTTGCCGAGTTCCCGACACCCTTTCACTTGTATGATGAGAAGGGGATTCGTGAGAAGGCAAGAGCCGTCAACCAAGCCTTTTCGTGGAACAAGGGCTTTAAGGAATATTTTGCAGTTAAGGCTACTCCAACACCAGCTATTTTGAAAATTCTCCAAGAGGAAGGCTGTGGTGTGGATTGCTCTAGTTATGTGGAGCTTTTGATGAGTCATAAACTGGATTTCCCTGGTTCTGAGATTATGTTCTCTTCAAACAACACGCCAGACAAGGAATACGCCTATGCGCGTGAATTGGGTGCGACCATTAACTTGGATGCCTTTGAAGATATTGAACATCTGGAGCGAGCAGCAGGAATTCCAGAAATCATCTCATGTCGTTACAATCCTGGAGGTGTTTTTGAGCTGGGGACAAACATAATGGATAATCCTGGAGAAGCCAAGTTTGGCATGACCAAGGACCAGCTCTTTGAAGCCTTTGCCATCTTGAAGGAAAAAGGAGCTAAGACTTTTGGGATTCACTCCTTCCTAGCGTCCAATACCGTGACCCATCTCTATTATCCAGAGTTGGCCCGTCAGCTTTTTGAATTGGCTGTTGAAATCAAGGAAAAGTTGGACATTTCGCTAGATTTTATCAATCTTTCTGGCGGTATTGGTGTCAACTATCGTCCAGACCAGGAGCCGAACGATATCGCCTTGATTGGTGAGGGGGTTCGTAAGGTATATGAAGAGGTACTTACGCCAGCAGGTCTTGGTCAGGTTAAGATTTACACCGAATTGGGTCGTTTTATGCTAGCCCCTCACGGTGCTTTGGTCACAAGAGTCACTCATAAGAAGAAAACTTACCGTACCTATCTAGGTGTGGATGCATCAGCAGTCAATCTCATGCGTCCAGCCATGTACGGAGCCTACCACCATATCACCAATCTGACTCACCCAGATGGACCATCTGAATTGGTAGATGTGGTCGGTTCACTCTGTGAAAACAATGATAAATTTGCAGTGAATCGGGAACTGCCTCATACAGAAATCGGTGATTTGCTGGTAATTCATGATACAGGTGCCCACGGTTTTTCAATGGGCTACCAGTACAACGCCAAACTTCGTTCTGCGGAAATCCTTTATACTGAAGAAGGTAAAGTCCGTCAAATCCGCCGTGCAGAGCGCCCTGAGGACTACTTTGCAACCTTGTATGGCTTTGATTTTGAAGAATAGAATGATAATTAATTGAAAATGAAATTGAAAAACAGATTGCTTTCTAAAAAATAGGCAAAAATCTTGTTTTTCCTTCGAGTCGTGATATAATAAAACTATAAAACGTTTTCAAGGAAGGTAACGATATGTCTGAAGAAACAATTGATTATGGACAAGTGACAGGAATGGTGCATTCGACAGAAAGCTTTGGGTCAGTAGATGGGCCTGGTATTCGCTTTATTGTCTTTTTGCAGGGCTGTCACATGCGTTGCCAGTATTGCCACAACCCGGACACTTGGGCTATGGAATCCAATAAATCACGTGAACGGACAGTAGATGATGTCTTGGCAGAGGCTTTGCGCTATCGCGGTTTCTGGGGAAATAAGGGTGGTATTACAGTCAGTGGGGGAGAAGCACTCTTGCAGATTGATTTCTTGATTGCCCTCTTTACCAAGGCTAAGGAACAAGGAATCCACTGTACCTTGGATACCTGTGCACTTCCTTTCCGTAATAAACCACGTTACCTTGAAAAGTTTGACAAATTAATGGCTGTTACTGACTTGGTTCTCTTGGATATCAAGGAAATCAACGAAGAACAGCACAAGATTGTTACTAGCCAAACCAATAAAAATATCTTGGCTTGTGCCCAGTATCTATCAGATATTGGAAAACCTGTCTGGATTCGCCACGTGCTAGTTCCAGGATTGACAGATAGAGATGATGACTTGATTGAACTTGGTAAGTTCGTCAAGACCCTCAAAAATGTTGATAAGTTTGAAATTCTACCTTATCACACCATGGGTGAGTTCAAATGGCGTGAATTGGGAATTCCTTATTCTCTCGAAGGGGTTAAACCACCAACAGCAGATCGCGTCAAGAACGCTAAAAAACTCATGGATACCGAAAGTTATCAAGACTATATGAAACGTGTACATGGATAAAAAGAAGCTGGATGGAAAAGAGCCCACTGAAAAAGTCATCAATTGATGGCTTTTTTGTTATACTAGAGATGAGGTGAAATGATGCTTGATAATCAGTTAACTATGGATGTCAGTCCTTATTCTAGTTTGTATAATATCGTGGTTCCTAAAACCCACTTTTTTCGTCAGCTAACTGAACTCTGTGATTTTAGCTTTATTCATGATGAACTAGAAAAGAATTATCGTCCCGATTTTGGGTGTAAAGCTTATTCACCGATTATGATGTTCAAATATCTCTTGTTAAAAGATATTTATAAGTTATCAGATATCGATGTGGTGGGACGTTCCTTGTCAGATATGGCCTTTAAATTTTTTCTTGGTCTAGCTCCTGAGGATTCTGTTATCGAGTCATCCTCTCTGACAAAATTTAGAAAGCTAAGAATTAAAGATGACAAACTGCTTGGTGTATTGATTCAGAAGTCTGTTCAAATTGCACTCGAACACAACTTGATTAAGAGTAAAATCCTCATTGTGGATGCCACTCACACCAAATCTCATTATAATCATAAGAAACTCCAAGAAATTCTTAGGAAGCGTTAAAAAGCTTTACGTAAAACGATTTATCAACATTCAGAAGATATCAAAATAGAATTTCCAAAGAAACCCCAAGAAGATAAACTCGAAGCAGAATTGACATATACAGAGGAGTCAATGGCTATGGTTAAAAAACACGAGGAACTCTTAGCCCTACCGGCTGTCTCTCAAAAGTTCAATTACCTAAAAGAGGCTGTTGAGGACGACTTAGAATACTTGGAAGCTTCTGTTAAGGAGGAGACTAGGCTCGGACATAAGACAGCCGACAGCTCTTTCTATGGATATAAAAGTCATATCGCTATGACGGATGAACGGATTATTACTGCTTGTGTGGTCACTTCTGGCGAACAAAGTGATAGGAAATATTTACCTGAGTTATATGCTAAAACAAAGGAAAATAGTCTGGACATCGAGACTATTATTAGTGATGCGGCTTATTCAGTAAAGGACAATATTCAACTAGCTCGCAAAGAAAAGATTCATTTGGTGTCAAAACTGAACCCTTCTGTTTCAAAAGGTTACCGTAAAGAAGAGGATGGGTTTGAATTTAATAAAGACGCAGGGCTATTTGTCTGTCCTGAAGGACACATGGCTATTCGCAAAACAAGGACAGGGAAAAAATATCAAAATAAGAATCAAGTTGTCACTCATTACTTTGACATTGAGAAGTGCAAGAGTTGCCTTTCCAAGGAAGGTTGTTATAAGGAGGGGACAAAGTCTAAAACTTATTCATTAGCTATTAAGAGGAACGACCATCTTTTCCAGAAGAAATTTCAGGAAACATCTTATTTTAAAGAAATTACCAGACATCGCTATAAAATCGAAGCGAAGAATGCCGAACTAAAACATAGACATGGCTTTGATGTCGCAAGGGCATCAGGTCTTTTCAACATGGAATTACAGGCAGCAACAAGCATATTCGTGGTCAATATGAAACGAATTATGACCTTAATAAATACAAAATAACCGAGGAATTCGCTCAAATTGATGAGAGATTCCTCGGTTTTCAGTTTATTAAAAGTAAGAGGCTTATTTTTTCAGTGGGCTAAGTTTTTAATGTTTGTCTTTTATATATCTAATCTTCAAATTGTTTAATAATAAAACATTAAAAGGCGTATCTAAAAAATGTAAATGCTTGCTAAAAACGGATTTTCATAAAAATCTTCTTTTTAAAAAATAGAATTATGTTAAAATACTAAAGAGGTGTAAATTATCAGATTATTTCAGCCGTACAGTGTAATTTGTAGATATTTCATAATTTTACGGCCTTTCAAAAATAGGATTGATTTTATTTGTAAGTAATGAAAAGTTTGAGAACAATTTAGTCACGTTCTACTTCAACGTATAAGTATTAGTTTAGGTGACGACAAAAATTAATTGTCCTACCATATTTGAATAGAGTTTTTTGAGAAATGGTTTAACCTTTACTTTGTATAGCACAGACTTTTCTGGAAAGGAGTATTAAGACAGATTTTACGAAGAATAAATAATTTGATAATCAAAAAGACAGTCAAAGAGTAACTTGAAAGATATTATTGCAATAGGAGATATTTAAATGAAGGAAGTTTTAAAACTAAGAAAACGCAGAACAGGCCAATGGGTAACTGTTGCTGGTATGGTATTAATTGGTGCATGTATGACAATCGGGAATACAGTGGTTTTTGCAGATGATACTCAAACATACCCGATTGAGGCATCAAATAGTAATAAATTTAATTTAACGGACTCCCCCTCTCCTTTAAGTAGTGAAAATTTAGGAACAAATAATCGAGGGCATGAGGTAGCTACTTTACCATCTACAGGACACGTTGATTCAAGTGCCAAAACCACACCAGAATATTTGATGAGTGAATCGTCAACTGTTTCTTTAGTCACAAGTGATGTGGCGACTACAGAGACCTCAACCTCAGTATTGGCTAGTCTTTCTGAAGTCGCACCAACTAAGTCAACCGACAGCTCTGAAACGCTAGTGCCCTCAACTTTATCGGAAGATCCAAAGCATTCATCAACTTCAGAGGGGGCAGTAGCTGAAGTTAAAAGCCACTCTGAAACACTAGTAGAACATTCTACTAATAGTAATAATGAAGAGGAAAGTGGTGATAATTTAATTTACGATATACACAATCAAGAAGTGACAATTACTGATATCAAGCGAAAAGAAACAATTAAAAAACTGATTATTCCTCAAAGAATTTCTAATTATAGAGTCACCGAAATAGGTTCTTCAGCTTTTTCAGGTTCTAGTTTGAAGGAAGTAGTATTACCAAAAACGTTAACGAAGATAGGCGATTCTGCCTTTAGAGGTACCCAGTTGACAAAACTTACCCTTCCAGAAGGCATCACCGAAATAGGTTCTTCAGCTTTTTCAGGTTCTAGTTTGAAAGAGGTAGTATTACCAAGTACGCTAACGAAGATAGGCGATTCTGCTTTTAGTGGGACACAGTTGAGAGACATCACTCTTCCAACCAGTGTCACAACTATAGGAAGTAGAGCCTTTGGATCTATTGATAGTTTAAGCAGCGTTGTTATTCCAAAGAATTTGAGTAATGCTTATGGAGCTTTTGAGGGTTCACAACATCTCAAGACAATTCATTTTGAAGAAGGCCTAACTAAGATAGCTGACGGTCTTTTTAAAGGTTCAGGGATTTCGAGCATAACAATTCCTAAGACAGTCACTGAAATAGGATACGAAGCTTTCCGTAATACAAGAATTACAGAACTTTATATTCCAGACAGTGTTACTAAGTTAGGTGATAATTCCTTTAGTTTTTCTGATAACTATTCTAATGATTTACCTTCTCTTACTAAAGTTAGCTTGCCATCAGAGTTGCAATCAACTAGTTCACCATTCTATGGACAGAAGAATCTCAAGGAAGTAGTGCTTCGTGGAAATTGGAAGACAATTCCAAGTGGATTGTTTTCTGGAACAGGAATTGAAAAACTAGTGATTCCAGAGGGTGTTACTGAAATAGGGGCAGGTGCCTTTTCAGGTTCTAGTTTGAAGGAAGTAGTATTACCAAAAACGTTAACGAAGATAGGCGACTCTGCTTTTAGTGGGACACAATTGACGAGACTTACCTTGCCAGAGGGCATCACCGAAATAGGTTCTTCAGCTTTTTCAGGTTCTAGTTTGAAGGAAGTAGTATTACCAAGTACGCTAACACAGATAGGCGATTATGCTTTTAGTAGGACACAGTTGAAAAACATCACTCTTCCAACAAGTGTCACAGCTATAGGAAGTGGAGCCTTTGGATCTATTGATAGTTTAAGCAGCGTTGTTATTCCAAAGAATTTGAGTGATGCTTACAGAGCTTTTGAGGGTTCACAACATCTCAAGACCATTCATTTTGAAGAAGGCATAACTAAGATAGCTAGCGGTCTTTTTAAAGGTTCAGGAATTTCGAGTATCACAATTCCTAAGACAGTCACTGAAATAGGATACGAAGCTTTCCATAATACAAGAATTACAGAACTTTATATTCCAGACAGTGTTACTAAGTTAGGTTCTAATTCCTTTAGTTTTTCTGATAACTATTCTAATGATTTACCTCCTCTTACTAAAGTTAGCTTGCCATCAGAGTTGCAATCAACTAGTTCACCATTCTATGGACAGAATAATCTCAAGGAAGTAGAGCTTCGTGGAAATTGGAAGACCATTCCAGGAGGATTGTTTTCTGGAACAGGAATTGAAAAGTTAGTGATTCCAGAGGGAGTTACTGAGATAGGTGAAGGTGCTTTTTCAGGCTCTAGTTTGAAGGAAGTAGTATTACCAAGTACGTTAAGGAAGATAGGAAATTCTGCTTTTAGTGGGACACAGTTGACAAATATGTCGGTTCCTTCTAGTGTTAGGGAAATTGGCTCTTATGCCTTTAATAGTACGCCACTTGAGGTAATTAATTTACCTTATGGTTTGCAAGTAATCGGTAGTGGAGCTTTTCGAAACACCAAGCTTGAAACAATTGAGATCCCAGAAGGTGTGACTTATCTTGATGATTACACTTTAGCCAATATTCCAACACTGAAGTCTGTGTATCTTCCAAAAAGTTTGACAGCTTTCGTTCAGTCTTGGAATACACCTTCTGAAAGCGTAGAATACCATGTTTATCTGGATTCTTTTGCTTTAGAATATATGATTGAAAAACAACTTAACTTTAAACTTCGTGATGAAAATGTAGCAAATGATGACAGTAAAGTATTAGACAGTAGCAATTCCTACTATCTGACAACTACAACAGGTACTCGTCGACAAGGATATTTAGGTCTAGACTTAAAGTACGCTATAAAAAAAGATAAATCAAGTGATGATGGTAAGTATGTCCTTCACCTCAATATACCATCTACAACGAAAGTTTTTGAAAGTAAAATACGAGTAAATGGCCAAGATGTAACGGCAACAGTTTCTAATGGTTATCTTGATATTCCTGTTTCAGAAGAGATAGGTAAGATTAAGTTAATGCTGATGACAGAAAATAGAGAACTCACTAATGTTCGTTTATTTGCACAGCTTTCCTATCAAAAAGATAGAAAAAAAGTATCCGAAAATATTGGAGCTATCAATGTTAATATACCTGTCTTAACACTAACAGCTAATCAGGTAACATCAAGGAGTTACTCTCGTATTAGTGGAGTAGCTGACCCTAATGACAAGGTAATTGCTTATCTTGATGATATGGTTGTTGGTCAAGTCAAGACCAAAAAAGATGGAAGTTATACCTTTGATATACCTCTGGTAACTCCTGTAGACAACAAAGAATATACAATCAAAGTGAAGGCTTTATCATCAGATGGTCGAGAAATCAGTGAGACAACAACAGTTCGCTATGAGAAAAATTATCCTGAGTTAGTGAACTTTATCATGCGTCATAATGGCTATACTTATAATTTGAAAGAGAACCAAGACAAAGTTCCAGTCATCAGTTTTAGACCTGGTGGACAATTTGATTTTGAGGTTGAATATACGAATACCAGTGGCAACGATAGTCTCTATCTTGTCAGTAGTCGCGAAGGTATTAATAAAGTTATTGAGCTAAAATGGGATGTTAAAAAAGAAAAATACGTTTATACTGGCTACTTTGACCAAGAAAATACTAATTATGTTCCTGGTAAAATGACTCTTTATCTTGAAAAAGGTGTTGCACCATCAGAAACTATATATAATAGTGAAGTTCAGGATAATTTATCACTACGTACTGCTGGCAAAAGTTTAGTATTAGATAGTGATGGGGATGGATATCCTGATATAGTAGATAAACACAGAAACGCCTGGGACGTAGGAGACCGGGATTTGGCAATTTTCTCATTATTAAGTTATAAATCAGAAAAAGAAATTAAAAAAATCTTCCTTGATAAGAGTTTTAATGACAAGGGCTTAAACATAGGAGGATTAGACCAGTCTTTATTTGAAAATTGGCGATTATTGGGTTCACCTGTCTTTTTACCAGGAGTTGCATACATTAATGTTTATAGATTTGTAAATGATAAGACAAAAGAAATTGTTTTAGCTATACGTGGTACAGATGAGGAGGTAAGAGAAGGTGGCGATAGAGGAATAGAAAAGCCTTTTTTAAGCCCAGAATGGATAGATAATTATCTTAAAATATGGGCTGGCGTATCTTTAGATAAAGACGTAATAAAGACCTCTCTTAATTTGTTGTTGCCTAGCGGTAGTGATTATGATGTATCAATTGTTGGGCATTCTAGAGGCTCCTATCTTGCATATATTTTAGCAGCAAAAATGTTAACAAATAGATTAATAGCTCAAGATTATGAAAAAATTGATAGTGTTATTGATACTAAAAAATTAATTAGAGGAAATCTAAAAAATGTTGTTACTTTTAATGGTGTCGGACTTGCTGCAGAGAAAGAACAAATGCTTGCATTGGTGAAGGGACTGATTGAAAAACTGATACAAAATGCAGCAGGAGGTAATTTAGTATTAACGTTGCAAAAAATAAAAGACGAGCTATCAGGCACGGATTTTCAGTCAGAAAAGGAACTAATTGAGTTATTACAATCCTCAGGTTTAACAAGGGCTTATAGTATAATAGGAGATAAGGTTAGCGATCCATTCCGTAATGGAATTGGAATTGGTGTACATCCTAATATAGTTTTGCCAAGATATGAAAAAAAGCAGCTTATTAATCCAGAGAATGGAGAATTAAGTGAGCATGATATTCATAATTTTTTATATTATTTATCACAAGGAGTTAGAAACTCGAAAAATCAGTTTAGGGGAATTGGTGATTTAAAGTCAAACGAAGTCAATGAAAGAATTAGCAGTAGTGCACTCTCAGATTTTAAATTTGTGATAGACCCATCCGGTATTGTAATCAATGATGTTTCTAAGAATCCTATTACTGGTGCAATAACCACAATTTATTATCGAGGTGAAAATGGTGAAGAAGTGCTATGGGATGCAGGTGAGTATTCACAGTTTAATCCTTTGTTTACGACAGTTAATGGCGAGTATGCTTGGGATGTGCCAGAGGGATTCTGGAAAGTCAAGGTAAGTAAAGAGGGATATGAGTCTGCTGAGTCTGACTGGCTTCCAGTACCACCACCTCAGACAGAAGTACATTTCAACTTAAAACCATTGTCTTATAAGATAACTTATAAAGTTGGAGATGGCATATTAAAGGAAGATGTTCCAAGGAGCTACCAAACTGATGTAGATACGGAGTTGCCTTATCCTGTTCGTAAAGGATACGTTTTTAAAGGATGGTATTTAGATGATAATTTCTCAGGTGAACCTTTCTTTAATACATTGTTCGATAAAGCAGGTGACAAGGTGCTTTATGCTAAGTGGGAAAAGGACACAAAAATTCTAAGTGATGATGATAACGTTGTTACGGTGACAGTTTCTGGAAATGATGTAAATGTGATTGGCAAGGTTGTTAGAAAGGAAGTTACTAATGCTGATATCTTGGAAAAGGTTGGGGAACATAATAACCTTCTTATGGAAATTCAAGCTTTAGATGATGATGGTAATATAGTATCCTTATCTGAAGACGCTAAAATTGAACTAGCAGTGATTTCAGGTCAAAAACCTTATAAGGTGTTACATTATGTAAAAGATAAGTCGACTTTTGAGGAGGTACCATTTAATTGGAATGAAAAGGACAAAAACATTTCCTTAACCACGTCAACTTTAGGGGTTTATTTGATTCAAAATAAATTGACAGAAAAACAAATGACTTCTAAGGTTCGTCAAGAAAGTCGAGTTCTTAAGACAGATAAGATTGAATATGTTGATGATTCAAGTCTCGATGCAGGCAAAGTTCGAGAAGTTGCAGCAATAAACGGAAAAGTTTTAGTAGAAATCACAGACGTATATGTAAATGGTGAGTTGCAATCAAGTACAGAAAAAGAATTATCACGTATTGAACCGCAAGCTAAGAAGGTTTATCGAGGAACAAAACAGGTATCTCACGTCCCAGATGTTGCACCAATGGAGAATAATAAACCAGAGGCTATTATTGAAACTAAGGTTCGTCAAGAAAGTCGAGTTCTTAAGACAGATAAGATTGAATATGTTGATGATTCAAGTCTCGATGCAGGCAAAGTTCGAGAAGTTGCAGCAATAAACGGAAAAGTTTTAGTAGAAATCACAGACGTATATGTAAATGGTGAGTTGCAATCAAGTACAGAAAAAGAATTATCACGTATTGAACCGCAAGCTAAGAAGGTTTATCGAGGAACAAAACAGGTATCTCACGTTCCAGATGTTGCACTAATAGAGCAAAATAAACCAGAGGCTATTATTGAAACCAAGGTTCGTCAAGAAAGTCGAGCTCTTAAGACTGATAAGGTTGAATACGTTGATGATTCAAGTCTAGATGTAGGCAAAGTTAGAGAAGTTGCAGCAATAAACGGAAAAGTTTTAGTAGAAATCACAGACATTTATGTAAATAGTGAGTTGCAATTAAGTACAGAAAGAGAATTATCACGTATTGAACCGCAAGCTAAGAAGGTTTATCGAGGAACAAAACAGGTATCTCACGTCCCAGATGTTGCACCAATTGAGGTTAATAGAATCGAACGTAATAATATTACGAAAGAGCATCCAGGGGTTTCTATTGCGATAAATACTAAGTTAGAGCCAGTAGTGATGAATCAATCGTCTTCTGAACCTCTTTCGTCAAAAGAAACAACCATAAGAACTAAGGGTTATTTACCAAATACAAGTAGTGAATATAGTTATGGTTTTGAGTTGGCAGGTATTATTGCTTTAGCAACGGCTCATTTTGGAATAATCTCAAATAAGAGAAAGAAAAATATAAAAAACTAGTTATTAGTGATGGATTAACTCAACTTCAAGAATTATTCCACATTAAGACTAATGAGAAAGTTCTCAGAAGTGATATTCGGCTCTATAATATTTGTAGTGGGTAAATCCCCTATGAATATTATAGAGCCTATTTTGTTGTAGAAAAAAAGTCCCATAAGATCTATAATGAAAAGCGACAAAATAACTCATTATAAAGATTTATATGGAACAATTACATTTTATCACAAAACTTCTCGATATCAAAGACCCTAATATCCAAATTATAGATATCGTTAATAGAGATACCCACAAAGAAATCATCGCTAAACTGGATTATGAGGCTCCAACTTGTCCTGATTGCGGAAGCCAAATGAAGAAATATGATTTTCAAAAACTATCTAAGATTCCTTACCTCGAAACGACTGGTATGTCTACCAGAATCCTTCTGAAAAAACGCCGTTTTAAGTGCTATCAATGCTCTAAAATGATGGTCGCTGAAACTTCTATCGTCAAGAAGAATCACCAAATCCCTCGTATCATCAACCAAAAGATTGCTCAAAAGTTGATTGAAAAGACTTCTATGACCGATATTGCCTCATCAGCTGGTCATATCAACTTCAACTGTTATTCGCAAGCTCAATGATTTTCACTTTGAGCATGATTTTTCTCGCCTTCCTGAGATTATGTCTTGGGATGAGTACGCCTTCACCGAGGGAAAGATGAGCTTCATTGCACAAGATTTTGACAAGCTCAATATCATCACTGTTCTTGAGGGCAGAACACAAGCTATCATTCGAAATCACTTTGACTTAGCTAAATAGCTTTTTCCGTGTGCTAAAATCGTTCTTGATCGTTTCCATATTGTCCAACACTTGAGTCGTGCTATGAGTCGTGTTCGTGTCCAAATCATGAATCAGTTTGAACGAAAATCCCATGAATACAAGGCTATCAAGCGCTACTGGAAACTCATTCAACAAGATAGTCGGAAGCTCAGCGATAAACGTTTTTATCGCCCTACTTTTCGCATACACTTGACCAATAAAGAGATTCTAGATAAACTTTTGAGCTATTCAGAAGACTTGAAATACCACTATAATCTCTATCAACTCTTGATGTTTCACTTTCAGAATAAAAAGCCTGACAAATTTTTCGGACTCATTGAGGACAATCTAAAGCAGGTTCATCCTCTTTTTCAGACTATCTTTAAAACCTTTCTAAAGGACAAAGAGAAAATCATCAATGCCCTTCAGTTACCCTATTCCAATGCTAAATTGGAAGCCACCAATAATCTAATCAAACTTATTAAGCGAAATGCATTTGGATTTCGAAACTTTGAAAACTTCAAAAAACGGATTTTTATTACTCTGAATATCAAAAAAGAAAGGACGAAATTTGTCCTTTCTAGATCTCAGCTTTTCTTCAACCCACTACAGTTGACAAAGAGCCAATCTACGTAGCTTTATCTCGAACGTTGTTTTCCAGCGTTGCGATTTTTGGGTTTTTTCTTGCTTGTGATAGCAGTTGGTTGTTCAGGGGTAACGTCTTTTCGTCCACTTGGTGTAGAGAAAGTACGTGCTTTTGGTGGGTTCTTGGCTAGTTCTTCACGGACTTTTTTGCGAAGTTTTGGACGAACGATATAGTTGACGATAAACTGTTGGAGAATCATCATGAAACCACCGACAACCCAGTAAAGTGTGACACTAGCTGGTGAGAAGAGGGAGAAGACGACGATCATGAGTGGGCTCATGTAAATCATTTTCTTGATTTGTTCTCTCTGCATTTCATCTTCTACTCCGTGAAGTGAAAGAAGCGATTGAAGATAGTAAAGAACACCAGCACAGGCAACTAAAATTAAACTAGGTGAACCTAAAGGAATACCTAGGTAGCTTGCTTGAGCAACACCTTCAGTATGTTGGGCAGCAAAGTAGATAGCTGAGAAGAATGGCATTTGAATGAGGATAGGGAAACATCCTACACCACCAAACATGCTGATGCCGTGCTCTTTTTGAGCAGCAAAGAGGGCTTGTTGGGCTTCGAGTTTTTCTTCTTGAGTCGTTGCTTCTTTGAGACGCGTTTGATGTGGCTCAAGGACGTGCTTGAGGGCATTCATCTTTTCAGAGTGAAGCGTTGCCTTCCATGATTGGTAGATACCAAGTGGCAAGATAATCAAGCGTACGATAATGGTCACGATAATGATAGCGATACCAAAACCTAGACCTTTATCAGTAGCGAAGTACTTAATAGCTTCTCCCATCGGAGCACCCAAGAAATCCCAAACGGGACCAATTGGCTTACCTGTTGCTTTATCAATCTGAACGCAACCTGTCAAGACGAGCAACATAGCCACTCCCATAGCTGAGAGTGCAAAACGTTTAATAGATTTCACTGTTTTTATTCCTTCTTTAAAAATTATACCTTTCTATTCTACTGTTTTTTTACAAAATATACAATAGTTCTAGAGACCTAATTTGCGATTTTAAAGTCAGGGTAGGGAGGAAAGTTGCTCAGTTTGACATCTAAGTAGCTGACTTTTGAAAAAGGTGTGGGTCCTTTGCGGATTTCTTGAATAAATTTTGCCATGGTAGCAGATGAGTCTGCTTGGGCTAAGATTTCGACTGTACCATCGTCGTTATTCCATACCCGACCTGTGATACCACCAATTTCAAGTGCCAGGCTGTAAACACCCCAACGAAATCCAACTCCCTGCACTCTACCTTGGGCAATCATTCTAACCTTTTGCATACCAAACCCCTTTGATTGTGTTATAATATTTCTATGACTATTATAACCTCAAAAGCCAATTCTGTGGTAAAAAATGCCAAGAAATTACACCAAAAAAAATACCGCAAGTCTGCTTATTTGATTGAAGGCTGGCACTTGTTTGAAGAAGCTGTTCAAGCTGGAGTGACGATTGAGAAGATCTTTGCCCTAGAAAATTACCGAGATCAGTTAGCTGCTTTTCCGCAAACTGTCTGGGTGTCAGAGGATATTTTGCTAGATTTGGCGGATTCTCAGACTCCACAGGGAATTGTTGCCGTGGTTCAAAAAGAAGAAGTAGGACAAGCTGACTTTAGTCAGGGCAAGTTCTTATTTTTGGAAGATGTGCAAGATCCTGGTAATGTGGGAACGATTATTCGGACTGCGGATGCAGCAGGTTTTACTGGAGTGATTGTCTCAGATAAATCGGCAGATATCTACAGTCTCAAGACCTTACGTTCCATGCAAGGCAGTCATTTCCATCTGCCTATTTACCGAATGTCTAGTCAAGCGCTTCTCGAGGAAGCTAAGAAGGCAGTTATCCCTGTGCTAGCAACAACTCTATCTAAAGGCTCTGTTGATTATAGAGAACTGCCTCCTATAGACAATTTTGTACTAGTCATGGGGAATGAGGGTCAAGGAATTAGTCCCCTCATGGCTGAAAGTGCAGACCAGTTGGTCCACATTAGTATGAAGGGGCAGGCGGAGAGTTTGAATGTTGCCGTTGCAGCTGGTATTTTGATTTTCCATTTAAGCTAATTTTAACTTTCTTTGTTATAATCAAGGAAAGATGTTCATAGAAAAGGAGAAAAGATGAATCACACTATTATTCACGACCGCGCAGGTCTCAATCAATTTTACGCTAAGGTTTATGCCTTTGTTGGTCTGGGAATCGGACTATCTGCTTTGGTATCAGGCCTTATGTTGACGGTCTTTCAGTCTCAGCTAGTTTACTTTTTGATGCAGGGGCGTCTCTGGTTGACCATTGCTACTTTTGCGGAGTTAGCCCTAGTCTTTGTTGCCAGTAGTATGGCTTCAAAGAATAGCCCAGCGGCTCTTCCAGTATTTTTACTTTACTCAGTATTAAACGGCTTTACCCTCAGTTTTGTGGTGGCCTTCTATACTTCAGGTACAGTTTTATCTGCCTTTGTGTCGAGCGCCCTTCTCTTTTTTGTCATGGCGGCAGTTGGTATGTTCACTAAGAAAGATTTGAGTGGGATTGGTCGTGCTATGATGGCTGCCCTTATCGGTTTGATTATTGCTATGATAGTCAATATTTTCTTGGCTAGTGGGTTCTTTGATTATATGATTAGTGTAGCCATGATCTTGGTTTTCTCTGGGCTGATTGCTTGGGACAACCAAAGGATTCGCCTTGCCTATGAACAATCACAAGGTCGTGTAGCGACAGGTTGGGTTGTGTCAATGGCTCTTAGTATCTATCTTGATTTTATCAATCTCTTCCTAAGTATTCTACGTATCTTTGGTCGCAATGACTAAAAGGTCTATGAAATCAGTGTTTTGAGTGACACTGATTTTTTTATATTTGCTCTTTTCTTTTCTTGAAAATAGGTGTATAATGCTTTTAACTAATTTTTGAGGAGTAGTTTATGAAGAAAAGTTTTATTCATCAACAAGAAGAAATTTCCTTTGTCAAAAACACTTTTACCCAGTATTTGAAAGATAAGTTAGAAGTTGTCGAAGTTCAAGGTCCTATCTTGAGTAAGGTCGGCGATGGGATGCAGGATAACTTATCAGGTGTGGAGAATGCCGTATCGGTCAAGGTTCTCCAAATCCCTGATGCTACTTATGAAGTGGTGCATTCACTTGCTAAATGGAAACGCCATACCTTGGCTCGTTTTGGTTTCGGTGAGGGTGAAGGTCTTTTCGTCCACATGAAGGCCCTTCGTCCAGATGAAGATTCGCTGGATGCGACCCACTCTGTTTATGTTGACCAGTGGGACTGGGAAAAAGTCATTCCAAATGGACAACGCAACATTGCCTATCTAAAAGAAACAGTTGAAAAGATTTACAAGGCTATTCGTCTTACTGAGTTAGCTGTTGAAGCCCGCTATGACATCGAGTCAATCTTGCCAAAACAAATCACTTTTATCCATACAGAAGAGTTGGTCGAGCGCTACCCAGACTTGACGCCGAAAGAACGTGAAAATGCTATCTGTAAAGAATTTGGAGCTGTTTTCTTGATTGGTATCGGTGGTGAATTACCAGACGGTAAACCGCACGATGGACGTGCACCAGACTATGATGACTGGACAAGTGAGTCTGAAAATGGCTACAAGGGTCTAAATGGTGATATTCTTGTCTGGAATGAATCTCTAGGTGGAGCCTTTGAGCTATCTTCTATGGGAATCCGTGTAGATGAAGAAACGCTTCGCCGTCAGGTTGCTATTACAGGTGATGAAGACCGCTTGGAGTTGGAATGGCACAAGGCTTTGTTGAATGGCCTATTCCCATTGACAATCGGTGGAGGAATTGGACAATCTCGTATGGCCATGTTCTTACTTCGCAAGAAACACATCGGAGAAGTGCAAACAAGTGTTTGGCCTCAAGAAGTCCGCGATACTTACGAAAATATTTTGTAGAGAATCGAACCGCAAGGTTCGGTTTTCTTTCTCTTTTTGCCCATAATTTGGTATAATAAACGGTATGAAAATCGTATCAGGAATCTATGGGGGACGTCCCCTCAAGACACTAGAAGGCAAGACGACAAGACCCACTTCGGATAAGGTTAGGGGAGCCATTTTTAACATGATTGGTCCTTACTTTGAAGGTGGACGAGTCTTGGACCTTTATGCAGGTAGTGGTGGTTTATCTATCGAGGCAGTATCGCGTGGCATGTCCAGCGCTGTTTTGGTGGAGCGAGACCGTAAGGCTCAGGCTATCGTGGCTGAAAATATTCAGATGACCAAGGAAGTTGGAAAATTTCAACTCCTCAAGATGGATGCAGAAAGGGCATTGGAACAGGTATCTGGGGAATTTGATCTCATCTTCTTAGACCCTCCTTATGCTAAGGAACAAATCGTAGCAGATATTGAAAAAATGGCTGAAAAAGAGCTTTTTTCTGAAGATGTCATGGTCGTGTGTGAGACGGATAAGGCCGTTGAACTTCCAGAAGAAATTGCCTGCCTGGGTATCTGGAAGGAAAAAATTTATGGAATTAGTAAGGTGACAGTCTATGTCAGATAAGATTGGCTTATTCACAGGCTCATTTGATCCGATGACAAATGGGCATCTGGATATGATTGAACGGGCGAGCAGACTCTTTGATAAGCTCTATGTCGGTATTTTTTTTAATCCCCACAAACAAGGATTTCTCCCTATCGAAAATCGTAAACGGGGGCTAGAAACGGCTTTGAAACATTTGGGAAATGTTGAAGTCGTGTTTTCACATGATGAATTGGTGGTTGATGTTGCAAAAAGACTAGGGGCTACTTTCCTAGTGCGAGGTTTGAGAAATGCGTCGGATTTGCAATATGAGGCCAGTTTTGATTACTACAACCATCAGCTGTCTCCTAATATAGAGACCATTTATTTACATAGTCGACCTGAACATCTCTATCTCAGTTCATCAGGCGTTAGAGAGCTTTTGAAGTTTGGTCAGGATACTACCAGCTATGTTCCCGAGAGTATTTTGGAGGAAATAAGAAATGAAAAAAAAGATTAGATGGCCCTTATATGTCATTGCGGCCTTGATTGTGACCTTTTTGGCATTTGTAGTGCCTTTGCCCTATTATATAGAGGTTCCAGGTGGTTCGGAAGATATTCGCCAAGTCCTTAAAGTCAATGACACAGAAGATAAGGAAGCTGGGGCTTATCAATTCGTTACGGTTGGTGTCCAGCACGCTACTTTAGCCCATATGATTTATGCTTGGTTGACGCCTTTTACAGATATTCGTAGTGCCAAAGAGACTACAGGTGGCTCTTCCGATGTTGAATTTATGCGGATCAATCAATTCTACATGCAAACATCGCAAAACATGGCCAAGTATCAAGGACTAAAAACAGCTGGTAAGGATATTGAACTCAAATACCTTGGGGTTTATGTTTTGACTGTGACAGATAATTCAACCTTTAAAGGGATTCTCAACATCTCTGATACGGTCACAGCAGTCAATGATCAGACCTTTGATAGTTCCAAAGATTTGATTGATTATGTCAATTCTCAAAAATTAGGGGACTCAGTCAAGGTAACTTATGAAGAAGATGGGCAAACCAAGTCTGCAGAAGGAAAGATTATCACCTTGGAAAATGGTAAAAATGGTATTGGAATCGGTTTGATTGACCGTACGGAAGTGACCAGTGATGTCCCAATTCGCTTTTCAACAGCTGGTATCGGCGGTCCAAGTGCAGGTCTCATGTTTAGTCTGGCAATCTATACCCAAATAGCTGACCCTGGTCTTCGTAATGGTCGTATCGTTGCCGGTACCGGAACTATTGACCGTGATGGTAATGTGGGGGATATTGGAGGTATTGATAAGAAAGTTGTAGCTTCGGCTAGAGAAGGTGCCGCGATTTTCTTTGCCCCTGATAACCCTGTTAGCGAAGAAGAACAAAAAGCGCATCCGGATGCGAAAAACAACTACCAAACAGCCCTGGAAGCAGCTAGAACAATCAAGACAGATATGAAAATCGTGCCAGTTAAAACCCTACAAGATGCAATTGATTACTTGAAAAACAATCCCTAATTTTTGAGTGAAGTTTCCAAACTAGCGCACAAACATAGAAGATGGTATAATAGTCAAATGGTTCAATTATTATTCACTCTAAGCAGTCACATGCTCTTTATTTATGTGAGTTTTTACCTTTTAAAGAATCTTGTTAGATGGGAAAAGGTTTTAAAAGTGACAGCTGAGAATACAGGAAAAGTTCGTTTACTAGTAGCTTTTTTCAGCATTGTAATGGGCTATATCTTGAGTTCTTTCTTTATCAGCCTATATCAGTTGTGGCAAGAAGCGCTTAGAGGATTATTATAAAATCAAGAGTAAAGGAAATAAGTATGGAAAAAATTGTGGTTCAAGGTGGCGATAATCGTCTGGTAGGAAGTGTTACGATTGAAGGAGCAAAGAATGCAGTCTTGCCTTTGTTGGCAGCGACTATTCTAGCAAGTGAAGGAAAGACTGTCTTGCAGAATGTTCCTATCTTGTCAGATGTTTTCACTATGAATCAGGTGGTTCGTGGTTTAAATGCCAAGGTGAATTTTGATGAGGAGGCTCATCTTGTGGAGGTGGACGCGACTGGCGATATCACTGAGGAAGCTCCTTACAAGTATGTCAGCAAGATGCGCGCATCTATCGTTGTCTTGGGTCCAATTCTTTCCCGTGTAGGTCATGCCAAAGTATCCATGCCAGGTGGTTGTACGATTGGTAGCCGCCCTATTGATCTGCATTTGAAAGGTCTAGAAGCTATGGGGGCTAAGATTAGTCAGACAGCTGGTTATATCGAAGCCAAGGCTGATCGCTTACATGGAGCTCATATCTATATGGACTTCCCAAGTGTTGGTGCTACGCAGAACTTAATGATGGCAGCGACTCTGGCTGATGGGGTGACAGTGATTGAAAATGCTGCGCGTGAGCCTGAGATTGTGGACCTAGCTATTCTCCTAAATGAAATGGGAGCCAAGGTCAAAGGGGCTGGTACAGAGACCATTACCATTACTGGTGTGGAGAAACTTCACGGTACGACTCACAATGTGGTACAAGACCGTATCGAAGCTGGAACCTTTATGGTGGCTGCTGCCATGACTGGTGGTGATGTCTTGATTAAAGACGCTGTTTGGGAGCACAACCGTCCCTTGATTGCTAAGTTGCTTGAAATGGGAGTGGAAGTGACAGAGGAGACTGAAGGTATTCGAGTTCGCTCTCAACTAGAAAATCTAAAAGCTGTCCATGTAAAAACCTTGCCCCACCCAGGTTTTCCAACGGATATGCAGGCCCAATTTACAGCCTTGATGACCGTTGCAAAAGGGGAATCAACTATGGTGGAGACAGTTTTTGAAAATCGTTTCCAACATCTAGAAGAAATGCGCCGCATGGGCTTGCATTCTGAGATTATCCGTGATACAGCTCGTATTGTTGGTGGACAAGCTTTGCAGGGGGCAGAAGTTCTTTCAACTGACCTTCGTGCCAGCGCAGCCTTGATTTTGACAGGTTTGGTAGCACAAGGAGAAACCGTGGTTGGTAAATTAGTCCACTTGGATAGAGGCTACTACCGTTTCCATGAGAAGTTGGCGCAGCTAGGTGCTAAGATTCAGCGGATTGAGGCAAGTGATGAAGATGAATAAGAAATCAAGCTACGTAATCAAGCGTTTACTTTTAGTCATACTAGTACTGATTTTAGGTGCTCTAGCCCTAGGTATCGGCTTAATGGTCGGTTATGGAATCTTGGGCAAGGGTCAAGACCCATGGGCTATCCTGTCCCCAGCAAAATGGCAGGAATTGATTCATAAATTTACAGGAAATTAGGCTGGGAGACCAGCCTTTTTATAAAGAATAAGGAGAAATATGAACAAAAAAACAAGACAGACACTGATTGGGCTGTTAGTGTTATTGCTTTTGTCTGCAGGTAGCTATTATATCAAGCAGATGCAGTCGACAGCTAATAGTCCCAAAACCAAGCTTAGTCAGAAAAAACAAGCGTCTGAAGCTCCTAGTCAAGCATTGGCAGAAAGTGTCTTAACAGATGCAGTCAAAAGCCAAATAAAAGGGAGTCTTGAGTGGAATCGCTCAGGTGCTTTTATCGTCAATGGTAATAAAACAAATCTAGATGCCAAGGTTTCAAGTAAGCCCTACGCTGATAATAAAACAAAGACAGTGGGCAAGGAAACGGTACCAACCGTAGCTAATGCCCTCTTGTCTAAGGCTACTCGCCAGTACAAGAATCGGGAAGAAACTGGGAATGGTTCGACTTCTTGGACTCCTCCAGGTTGGCATCAAGTTAAAAATCTAAAGGGGACTTATACTCATGCAGTCGATAGAGGTCACTTGTTGGGTTATGCCTTAATCGGTGGCTTGGATGGTTTTGATGCCTCGACAAGCAATCCTAAAAATATTGCTGTTCAGACAGCCTGGGCAAATCAGGCACAGGTCGAGGATTCGACTGGTCAAAACTACTATGAAAGTATGGTACGTAAAGCCTTGGACCAAAACAAGCGTGTCCGTTACCGTGTAACCCTTTATTACGCTTCAAACGAGGACTTAGTTCCTTCAGCTTCACAGATTGAAGCCAAGTCTTCAGACGGAGAATTGGAATTTAATGTTCTAGTTCCCAATGTTCAAAAGGGGCTTCAACTGGATTACCGAACTGGAGAAGTGACTGTAACTCAGTAAAAGATAACATAAACTCCTATGTCACTTGTGGATGTAGGAGTTCTTCTTTTACTAGTTTCAGCAGGGCTACAATAGATACTGATACTCAATGGAAATCAAAGTACAAATTAGGAGGCTAGTCGCAGGTTGCTCAAAGTACTGCTTTGAGGTTGTAGATAAGACTGACGAAGTCAGCTCAAAACACTGTTTTGAGGTTGCAGATAGAACTGACGAAGTCAGTAACCATACATAAGGCAAGGTTAAGTTGACGTGGTTTGAAGAGATTTTCGAAGAGTATGAGAAAAAATAATATGTATTGGATCATATTTTGTGATATAATAAAGGATAAGATACTATTTTAGGAGAAGAACTATGGAAGACCCAAGTAGTCAGAACTTGTTGCTACAATTTGTTTTATTGTTTATCTTGACGGTGTTAAATGCCTTTTTCTCAGCCACAGAAATGGCCATGGTGTCACTAAACCGTGCGCGGGTTGAACAAAAGGCAGAAGAAGGAGATAGACGCTATATCCGTCTGTTGAAGGTACTAGAAAATCCTAATCACTTTTTATCAACCATTCAAGTAGGGATTACCCTGATTACGATTTTGTCAGGGGCGAGTTTGGCAGAAACTCTAGGACGAGAAATTGTCTCTTGGCTTGGAAATAGCGAAACAGCTTATGCTATTGCAAGTTTTCTATCTTTAGCATTTTTGACTTATATTTCCATCGTTTTTGGGGAATTGTATCCTAAGAGAATCGCTCTTAATCTAAAGGATGCCTTGGCGATTCGTACAGCGCCAGTTATCATTGGGCTGGGGAAACTAGTTAGTCCCTTTGTTTGGCTCTTGTCTGCCTCTACCAATCTCTTGAGTCGCTTGACTCCTGTGGCCTTTGACGATGCTGATGAAAAAATGACCCGTGATGAAATTGCCTACATGCTGACAAATAGTGAAGAAACACTAGATGCTGATGAAATTGAGATGTTACAGGGGATTTTTTCACTAGATGAACTGATGGCCAGAGAAGTCATGGTTCCTCGAACGGATGCCTTCATGGTTGATATTAAGGATGATAGTCAAACCATTATCCAAAGTATTTTAAAACAAAATTATTCTCGTATCCCTGTATATGATGGAGACAAGGATAACGTGATTGGGATTATTCATACCAAGAGTCTTCTTAAGGCAGGTTTTGTAGACGGTTTTGACAATATTGTTTGGAAGAAAATTTTACAAGATCCACTCTTTGTTCCTGAAACCATTTTTGTAGATGACTTGCTAAAAGAATTGCGCAATACCCAAAGACAAATGGCAATATTGCTAGATGAATACGGTGGTATGGCTGGTTTAGTGACTCTGGAAGACCTCTTAGAGGAAATCGTTGGGGAAATCGATGATGAAACGGACAAAGCAGCAATAGATGTTCATCAGATTGGCGATGATACTTACATTGTTCAAGGTACCATGAATCTCAATGATTTTAATGACTACTTTGATGTTGAACTGGAAAGTGATGACGTTGATACTATCGCTGGTTATTATTTGACAGGAGTTGGAACCATTCCAACGACTGAGAAGCTCAGCTATGAATTGATCAGCCAAAACAAACAGCTTATCCTAATCAATGATAAAGTAAAAAATGGACGTGTTACCAAGGTAAAAGTCCAAATTACAGAAGTCGAAATAGAAGAAGAAACAGAGTAAACTAGAGGCTTTTGTCACCAGGTGTGACGAAGCTTTTTTCAGTTGATTTCAAAAGATTGTCTTCTAAAAAGAAGTCTGCCCCAAATTCGTGTTCCAAAAGTTTTTGTAAGTTATATGTATTTATCCGATGAAAAAGAAAAAAGCCCTTTAAACTGGGCTTTCTGTTTAAATGAAACCTGATAAATCAAGTTACAGAAGGCGGTAGACGGATTTGAACCGACGATCAAGCTTTTGCAGAGCCGTGCCTTACCACTTGGCTATACCGCCTTAACGTTTATTATTATACCTTGAAAATGATTTTCAGTCAATAGCTTTTTCAGATTTTTTGTATCAATAAGCCTAAATATTCTGAAAATTCGTTTACTTTTCTTGAAATATCTTAAAATATATGGTATAATCAATAATAATCTATACTTTATAAGAGGAGTAAATAAATGAAAAAAAGTCAAGTGCTTGCTGTAGCGGGGGCTACCTTATTAGCATCAGGAGTTCTAGCTGCGTGTTCAAACACTAGTTCAAATAATGCGAAATTAGCAAAAGATTACCAATATGTTTATCAAACAGATCCAGAAACCTTGGATTATATCGTTAGCAATATCGATTCAACATCATTCATCACCACAAATGCCGTAGATGGTTTGTTGGCTAACGATAAATATGGTAATCTGGTTCCTTCTATCGCTGAATCATGGACAGTTTCAAAAGATGGTTTGACTTATACCTATAAAATCCGTAAGGATGCTAAATGGGTAACTGCAGAGGGAGAAGAATACGCTCCTGTAACTGCTAAAGACTTCGTTACTGGTTTGAAACATGCGGTAGATGGGAAATCAAAAGGACTTTCAATCGTTAGCTCTTCTATTAAGGGATTAGAAGCCTATATCAAGGGTGAAACAAGTGATTTTTCAACCGTTGGAGTAAAAGCACTTGATGACCAAACACTAGAGTATACCTTGAACCAGCCAGAAACTTTCTGGAATGACAAGACAACTAGTGGTGTCATGATGCCGGTTAATGCAGAATTCTTAGCTTCAAAAGGGGAAGGTTTTGGTGCCCCAACAGATGCTAACTCTATTCTTTATAACGGTCCATTTGTCTTGAAAGCTGTAACTCCTAAATCATCTATCGAGATGGCTAAAAATGACGCTTACTGGGACAAAGAAAATGTAAAAATTGAGAACGTTAAGTTCACTTTCTGGGATGGTAAGGACCAAGATGTGATTGCTAAAGGTTTTGCCGATGGTCAATATAGCAAGGCGCGTATCTTCCCTACAAGTTCTACATATGAAAAATATGCAGCTGACTTCAAAGATAACATTTACTTTAATGAACCAGGTGCAGGTGTTGCAACTGTCAGCTTGAACTATGGTCGTACAACGTATAACCACACAGCCAAAACAAGTGATGCCCAAAAGACATCTGCTAAGAAAGCATTGCTAAACAAGGAATTCCGTCAAGCCTTGAACTTTGCGGTCGATCGCAATTCTTATTCAGCTCAAACAAATGGTACTGATGGAGCTGCAGTAGCCATCCGTAATACGTTTGCACCTTATAATCTTCAAGTTGGTAAGAAAGCATTTGGTGAGTTGGTACAAGAAAGCTTGGCTAAGACAAATTCTTCAACTTGGTCAAACGTGTCTCTAGCTGATTCTCAAAATGGCCTTTACAATGAAGAAAAAGCGAAAGAAGTCTTTGCTAAAGCAAAATCAAGCCTACAAGCTGAAGGTGTTGAATTCCCAATCCACTTGGATGCCTTGGTTATCCAAGAATCAACAGCGGTTGTAAATCGTGTTCAATCATTGAAACAATCAATTGAAAAAGTATTGGGTTCAGATAATGTTGTTGTAGACTTGCAACAAATGACTCAAGCAGAAGCTTTACCAATTTCATTTAGCGCTCCGACAGCTAAAGAGCAAGACTGGGATATCCATACCTTGTCAGGATGGAACCCTGATTATCAAGATCCGTCTACTTTCTTGGATCAGTTCGTCATTAAGGGAGGAAACACTCGTCTTTACCTTGGTATCGACCAAAACACTGATGCATCAGTAGTGAGCAAACTTGGTTTAGCTGACTATGGCAAATTACTTGATGACGCAAACAGCGAAAACCAGGATGTTCAAAAACGTTATGAAAAATACGCAGTAGCACAAGCTTGGTTGACTGATAATGCTTTGACAATTCCAGTAATGGCTTCTCCTAAAGAAACAGCCGTTTCATTTGTTTCAAAGGTTCTACCATTTAGTTCTTCATATTCTGTAGCTGGTCTTAAAGGTGAAAATGCAGGATACTTGAAGTATACTGAAGTTGGTGAAAAAGCAATCACCAAAGAAGAGTATGAAAAAGCTCGTGAAAAATGGTTGAAAGAAAAGACTGAGTCAAACGAGAAAGCTCAAAAAGAATTGGCAAGTCATGTGAAGTAAATAATGTTCAATAGAACTTTCTCTCCATGAGGAGAAGGTTCTTTTGGGATTTTTAAAGGAAATGATATGAAAAAATATATTTTTATGCGTGTTTTGCGGTCATTGGTCTCTATCTTCTTAGTAACAACCTTGACTTACACGATTATCTATACAATGGTTCCTCGAAAATTGATTTTTAAACAGGATACCAACTATAACAAGATTGCGACAACTGCTGATAAACGTGATAACTATGAGAATACCGTTTATGAGCGTATGGGCTATATCGAGTACTACGATACCAAAGAGTTGCAAGAAAAAGCTAGCCAGATGGATGCTTCTGTAACAGTTGAAGCCAATGACACCAACAAGGCTATCTACGAAAAATACATCAAACAAATCGGTCATGGTTGGACCTTGGGAGAATTTACTGAAAGTGGCCAATTCTACGCTACTCGTGAAATTCCAATTTTTGAACGTGTTTTCAAATTCTATGCTAACTTGATTGATATTGATCATACAAATAAAATTCAAGACCCTGAAAATCCAGACTTGAAACGTTACCTTCGTTTTGAAAACGATCCAGCGATCGGATGGTCTTTGGTTGGTTCAGGAACTAAACACAAATATCTCTTGTACTTCAACAGTCAGTTCCCATTTGTGCATCAAAATTTTGTGAACATTAATTTAGGGGATTCTTATCCAACCTATGCTAATAGCCCTGTTTTACAGGTTATTACTCAGGGACAAGGACAAACAAAAACTGCTCAAGTTCAGTTCCCAACAGGTAAGAAAACTTCTTCTGTAAATATTTACTCAAGAACCTACAAATCACCTAGTCAGGCTGACTCTCGTGAAGTAGCCAACTACGGAAAAGATGATCCTTATACAGCTACGGAAAGTAACTACCAATATCCTTCTATGATTGCTAGTTCTGCTGTCGTTGGATTGATTGGTTTGCTGATTTCTTATGCGATTGCCGTGCCACTTGGTTCAGCTATGGCTCGCTTCAAGAACACTTGGATTGATAGCTTCTCAACAGGTGCTTTGACCTTCTTGATGGCTCTTCCAACAATTGCCTTGGTTTATATCGTTCGTTTGGCTGGTTCTTCAATCGGTTTGCCAGATTCATTCCCTATCTTGGGTGCTGGAGATTGGCGTTCGTATGTTTTACCAGCAGTGATCCTTGGTTTGTTGGGTGCTCCTGGTACAGCGATTTGGATTCGTCGTTACATGATTGACTTACAATCACAAGACTTTGTACGTTTTGCTCGTGCAAAAGGTTTGTCTGAAAAAGAAATTTCAAACAAACACATCTTTAAAAATGCCATGGTTCCGCTGGTTTCAGGAATTCCTGGTGCCGTTATCGGGGTTATCGGTGGTGCAACCCTTACTGAAACAGTCTTTGCCTTCCCAGGTATGGGTAAAATGTTGATTGACTCTGTAAAAGCATCTAATAACTCTATGGTCGTTGGTCTTGTCTTCATCTTTACATGTATTTCTATCTTCTCCCTTCTTTTAGGAGATATTTGGATGACTATTATTGACCCACGTATTAAATTGACTGAGAAAGGAGGCAAATAATGTCTACAATCGATAAAGAAAAATTTCAGTTTGTAAAACGTGACGATTTTGCCTCTGAAGCCATTGATGCGCCAGCTTATTCATACTGGGGATCAGTGTTTAGACAATTTATGAAGAAAAAATCAACTGTAGTTATGTTGGGAATCTTGGTAGCTATCATTTTGATGAGTTTCATTTACCCAATGTTTTCTAAGTTTGATTTCAATGATGTCAGCAAGGTAAACGACTTTAGTGCTCGTTATATCAAGCCAAATGCTGAGCATTGGTTCGGTACAGACAGTAATGGTAAATCTCTCTTTGACGGTGTCTGGTTCGGAGCTCGTAACTCTATCCTCATTTCTGTGATTGCGACAGTGATTAACTTAGTTATCGGTGTCTTTGTCGGTGGTATTTGGGGAATTTCAAAATCAGTAGACCGTGTGATGATGGAAGTTTACAACGTCATCTCAAATATCCCATCTCTTTTGATTGTCATTGTCTTGACTTACTCAATCGGAGCTGGATTCTGGAATCTGATTTTTGCCATGAGTGTAACAACATGGATTGGGATTGCCTTCATGATCCGTGTGCAAATCTTGCGTTATCGTGACTTGGAATACAACTTGGCGTCACGTACTTTGGGAACGCCAACCTTGAAGATTGTTGCCAAAAATATCATGCCTCAATTGGTATCTGTTATTGTGACAACGATGACTCAAATGCTTCCAAGCTTTATCTCATACGAAGCTTTCTTGTCTTTCTTCGGTCTTGGATTACCGATTACAGTGCCAAGTTTGGGTCGTTTGATTTCAGATTATTCACAAAACGTAACAACCAATGCTTACTTGTTCTGGATTCCATTGACAACTCTTGTCTTGGTATCCTTGTCCCTTTTCGTAGTTGGTCAAAACTTAGCGGATGCTAGTGATCCACGTACACATAGATAGGAGTAGAAATGACAAAAGAAAAAAATGTAATTTTGACTGCTCGCGATATTGTCGTGGAATTTGACGTTCGTGACAAAGTATTGACAGCCATTCGCGGCGTTTCCCTTGAACTAGTTGAAGGAGAAGTATTAGCCTTGGTAGGTGAGTCAGGATCAGGGAAATCTGTTTTGACAAAGACTTTCACAGGTATGCTTGAAGAAAATGGTCGTATTGCTCAAGGAAGTATTGACTACCGTGGTCAGGATTTGACAGCTCTATCTTCTCACAAGGATTGGGAACAAATTCGTGGTGCTAAGATTGCGACTATCTTCCAAGATCCAATGACTAGTTTGGACCCGATTAAAACAATTGGTAGTCAGATTACAGAAGTTATTGTGAAACACCAAGGAAAAACAGCTAAAGAAGCGAAAGAATTGGCCATTGACTACATGAATAAGGTTGGGATTCCAGACGCAGATAGACGTTTTGATGAATACCCCTTCCAATATTCTGGAGGAATGCGTCAACGTATCGTTATTGCTATTGCCCTTGCCTGCCGACCTGATGTCTTGATCTGTGATGAGCCAACGACTGCCTTGGATGTAACCATCCAAGCACAGATTATTGATTTGCTGAAATCTTTACAAAACGAGTACCATTTCACAACAATCTTTATCACCCACGACCTTGGTGTGGTAGCAAGTATTGCGGATAAGGTAGCGGTGATGTATGCAGGAGAAATCGTTGAGTATGGAACTGTTGAGGAAGTCTTCTATGACCCTCGCCATCCATATACATGGAGTCTCTTGTCAAGTTTGCCTCAGCTTGCTGATGATAAAGGGGATCTTTACTCAATCCCAGGAACACCTCCGTCACTTTATACTGACCTGAAAGGGGATGCTTTTGCCTTGCGTTCTGACTATGCAATGCAGATTGACTTCGAACAAAAAGCTCCTCAATTCTCAGTATCAGAGACGCATTGGGCTAAAACTTGGCTTCTTCATGAGGATGCTCCAAAAGTAGAAAAACCAGCTGTGATTGCAAATCTCCATGATAAGATTCGTGAAAAAATGGGATTTGCCCATCTGGCAGACTAGGAGGAAGGAAATGTCTGAAAAATTAGTAGAAATCAAAGATTTAGAAATTTCCTTCGGTGAAGGAAGTAAGAAGTTTGTTGCGGTTAAAAATGCTAACTTCTTTATCAACAAGGGAGAAACTTTCTCGCTTGTAGGTGAATCAGGAAGTGGGAAAACAACTATTGGTCGTGCCATCATCGGTCTAAATGATACAAGTAATGGAGATATCATTTTTGATGGTCAAAAGATTAATGGTAAGAAATCGCGTGAACAAGCTGCGGAATTGATTCGTCGGATCCAGATGATTTTCCAAGACCCTGCCGCAAGTTTGAATGAACGTGCGACTGTTGATTATATTATTTCTGAAGGTCTTTACAATCATCATCTGTTCAAGGATGAAGAAGAACGTAAAGAGAAAGTTCAAAATATTATTCGTGAAGTAGGTCTTCTTGCTGAGCACTTGACTCGTTACCCTCATGAGTTTTCAGGTGGTCAACGCCAACGTATTGGTATTGCTCGTGCCTTGGTGATGCAACCAGATTTTGTTATTGCAGATGAGCCCATTTCAGCCTTGGACGTTTCTGTGCGTGACCAAGTCTTGAACTTGCTCAAAAAATTCCAAAAAGAACTTGGTTTGACTTATCTCTTTATCGCCCATGATTTGTCGGTCGTTCGCTTTATTTCAGACCGTATCGCAGTTATTTATAAGGGTGTTATTGTAGAGGTTGCTGAAACAGAAGAATTGTTTAACAATCCAATTCATCCATATACTCAAGCCTTGCTGTCAGCGGTACCAATTCCAGATCCAATCTTGGAACGTAAGAAGGTCTTGAAGGTTTATGACCCAAGTCAACACGACTATGAGACTGATAAGCCGTCTATGGTTGAAATCTGTCCAGGTCACTATATTTGGGCTAACCAAGCTGAATTGGCACGTTATCAAAAAGGACTAAACTAAGAATGGTTTTATAATTTCCATGTCAATTTTTATGGAAATTATAAACCTTTTTTGTTGAATTGATTTGAAAAAACTTTGAAATTATCATGAAAGAATTTTTGGAAAATTTTAAAAAATTCTGAAATATTCTTGACAGCTGATGAAAAAGGTGTTAAGATAGGAAACATCAAAAAAGAAAGCAGAAAAAGAAATGAATAAGAGACAAGCTGTAACGATGAATCAAAACTTTTACTTTAGCTACTTTAGATAGTGTTTGTAGACATGTCACCATGGATGCAAACAGTTCAAGCAATTTGTTTGTATCTATGTGGCTAAGATTTTTGATTGTGGTCCATATAGATGAATATCTAAATGGACTAGCAAAGTTATAACTTGTTAGATTATTTCAAGCATCCGTTTAGATAGTATCTAGGCGGTTTTTTGTTTTATCTTTTCTGAGAAGGAGTTTCATTATGAAAGTTGTTCGAAAATTACTAGCACCCCTCTTGGTAGTGGGGATCCTCTTGACCTCTCTGATCAGTTTGCATCAGTTGAAGGCAGATAAGAAAAAAGATGTTTTTCGTATCGGTATTTCGCAGTTTATTACCCACCAGTCCTTAGATGCTACTAGAGAAGGATTTGTGGATGAACTGGCCAAGCAAGGCTATATTGAGGGGGAAAATATTGAGATTGATTTGCAAAATGCCCAGGGAGAACAACGAAATCTTAAAACGATTTCCCAGCAACTAGCAGAATCTAGTGATGTCGTTCTAGCTATCGCAACGCCTTCTGCTCAGAGCTTGGCCAATACAACGCAAACGACACCGGTTATCTTTTCAGCGGTAACAGATCCTGTCAGTGCCAAGTTGGTTGAGTCAAGAGAGCATCCTGGGGGCAATGTAACTGGGACAAGCGACCAGTCATCAGATGCCATTTCAACCCAAATCAATTTGATAAAGAAAGTGTTGCCAAAAGCTAAAACGATTGGAATTCTCTATACTCAGAGCGAGCCAAACTCAGTTGTTCAAAAGGATGAAGCTAAGCGTCTTTTGGAAGAAAAAGGCTTTACCGTTGTTGAAAAAACAATCTTGGACAGTAACAACGTCAAGGCTGCTGCAGAAAGCTTGATGGCAGAGGTGGATATGGTTTTTGTACCAACGGATAATATCATTTCATCAACCATGGAAACAGTCAAGCAGGTTTCTATTAAGCACAAGGTTCCAGTATTTGGTGGTTCAACAGAAATGGTTGCGGTTGGTGGCTTGTATAACTACGGTACCAATTATGAAGAATTGGGACGCCAGACAGCTCGCATGCTGGTTCGTGTTTTAAAAGGTGAGAAGCCAGAAAATATAGCAGTTGAGTTGCCTGAAAAACTGGAATTGCATACCAATCAAGAAATGGCAGATGCATTGGGAATTGATATTAGCAAGTTAGAAAGCAAGGAATAAGGAGATTTAAGATGAATTTTGTGTTATCTAGTTTATCAGAAGGTTTGCTATGGTCGATTATGGCGATTGGGGTCTACTTGACTTTCCGTATTTTGGATATTGCGGATATGACTGCTGAAGGAGCCTTTCCTATGGGGGCGGCTGTCGTTGTATCACAGATACAGGCAGGGACAAATCCTTGGATTGCGACCTTACTTGCTTTTCTGGCAGGTATGGTAGCAGGTCTAGTATCAGGAATGCTCCACACCAAGATGAAAATTCCAGCTCTCTTGACAGGGATTGTGACCTTGACAGGGCTTTATTCCATCAATATTAAAATCATGGGAAGCGTGCCTAATCTTTCCTTGGGAGATTCTGCAACCGTCTTTAAACAATTGGCAAGCTTAGGGCTGTCAAATGAAGAAGCTGTTTTCTTATTTAGTTCGGCCTGTCTCTTACTTGTTTGTTTGGTCTTGACTCTTTTGATGAAAACAGAGATTGGATTGGTCTTGCGTTCGACTGGGGACAATATTCCGATGAGTGAGGCAAATGGGGTCAATGTAGACACCATGAAGATTGTTGGTTACATGATTTCAAACGGCTTGATTGCCCTATGTGGTTCCTTGTTTGCCCAAAATGATGGATTTTCAGATGTGACTTCTGGGACAGGAACCATCGTTGTTGGTTTGAGTGCAGTGATTATTGCGGAAGTCTTGATACACGACTTGACCATTGGAGGCCGCTTGTTATCCATCGGAATCGGTGCTATTGTTTACCGTTTGATTATTTTAAATATCTATGAAATTCCAAATCTAGATCAAAACCTGGTTCGTCTCTTTAATGCAATCTTGCTAGCCTTGGTTTTATTTGCGCCAGAATTGCAAAAGAGATTAAAGATTCGTGGTCTGAAATTGAGAAATGAATAGGAGGAGAAAGTTATGGCAAGTTTGTTAACACTTGAAAATATTCACAAAACATTTGAATCAGGGACGGTCAATGAGAACTATGTCCTCAAAGGATTAGATTTAGAGGTTGAAGAGGGAGATTTTATCTCTGTAATTGGTGGAAATGGAGCAGGGAAATCCACTTTGATGAATATCTTGGCTGGCAATCTATCTGTGGATGAAGGGGACCTTTTATTGGCAGGTAAATCCATTAAAAATCTGAGTGTCAGAAAGAGAGCCAAGGATATCGCTCGTGTTTTTCAAGATCCTAAGATGGGAACAGCTTCTCGTTTGACGATTGAGGAGAATATGGCTATTGCCTTGAGACGTGGGCAAAAGAGAGGGCTTGGCTGGGGTGTGAAGGAGAAGGATAGAATCCAGTTCCAAGAAGCCTTGAAAGAGTTGAATATTGGCCTTGAAAATCGCTTGAAAGTGGATACTCAATACCTCTCGGGAGGACAAAGACAGGCCTTGACCCTAGTCATGGCAGCTCTGGTGAAACCTAAACTTTTGCTTTTGGATGAACACACTGCGGCACTTGACCCGAAAACGAGTCAAATGGTGATGGACTTGACGCAAAAGATTGTGGAAGACCATCAGTTGACGACTTTGATGATTACCCATGATATGAACCATGCAATTGAATACGGAAATCGTCTCATTATGCTCTATCAAGGAAAGATAGTGGTGGATGTCAAGGGAGAGGAGAAAAAGCATCTGACGGTTGAAAATCTCATGCATCTCTTCCAGAAAAATAGTGGCCAAAGCCTAGTCAGTGATGAGTTGGTTTTGGGATAAAGAAAAAGGCTGAGATCCAGTGTCTCAGTCTTTTATAATATGGCTTACACAGCATTGTTAACTAGATACTTGTCAATTGCTGTATGACATTAGTATTGATTTAAATTGATACAAGGTAAAAGAAATCTGGAAGAATCTGTTTCTGTCTAGGAGTTCTCACGATTGTTAAAACCAGTCCTCAAGACAAAAGGACTGGTTTATAGTTTAGAATATTATCTTAAAAGATATCAGTTAAATGGTAGATGAAATGGTGTATAACATACTTGAGTTGAAATTGAATAGAATGGGCCCTCTAAGTAATTCTTAAAAATTTATAGATCTAATCTATCTTATTTTTTAGTAGGAAGATGGATGTTAAGACTAAACTAAGTCCTGATAAGAAGAGGAGTGGATTTGAGGATTCACCAGTTTCTGGAAGTTGTTCTTTGCGATGAGTATTTTCCAGCTGGGAAGGACTATCGGTAGTTGAAGTCTGCTCAAAGTTTAGTGAGGTTGTTGCAACTGTTTTGTTTATTGAGGTTTCCGGAGTATTGACATTTTGATAGACTACCGCATATGTACTAAAGAGACTAGTAGTAAATTCTGCCATACCATCACGAATAGTGAAAGAAAGTGATTTCAATTCTTTTGTCGGAGTTAGGTAATAAATATTTTCTACATCAGCTGTAATTGGTAATCTAACTAAAACAGCTCCCTGTGGTTGTATATTATGGTTGTTTGAATTTTTAAATTGAATATCATAAGCATCGTATATCTTACCAAAGAGTTCTTGAGCCAACACGTGTTTACTAGAGAGATGAGAAATTCCTTCTAAGTCGGTTGCTCTACCAATAATCTCAACACCAGTCTTTTCATCCTTCAAGACACGAAGTTTATACTCAGAAATACTGCTAGTAGATGTTTTTTCTTGCCTAGCTCCTTTACCAGGTTCACTATAATTGGGCCTATCTATGGTAGGAGCTTTCTGTTCTCTTCCTGTCTCTATAGGTTTGGTATATTCAGGTCTTTCCACAGTAGGCGCTTCCTGTTCCCCAGTTGTTCCGGTAGGTTTGGTATATTCAGGTCTTTCCGCAGTAGGTGCCTCCTGATCCCCAACTGTCCCGATAGGACCAGTGTATTCAGGAATTACTACGGAAGGAGCTTCTTGATCTCCTACTGTTCCAGCAGGACCAGTGTATTCAGGAATTACAACAGAAGGCGCTTCTTGTTCTCCCGCAGTTCCGACAGGACCAGTGTATTCAGGGATTTCCACAGTAGGAGCCTCCTGATTTCCCGCAGTTCCGATAGGCTTAGTGTACTCAGGAATAGTTACAACTGGAGCAGGCTCATCTCCTTTGCTTGTAAGGATTTTTTCTTCAACTGGAGCAGTTTCGTCCTTAGGAAAGACAGCTACAACAGGACTAGTTGTTGTTGTACCTTGGATGGCATAAGCTTCTACCGAATTGCCAGCTCTACGATCTGTAGCCTCAGGAATGTCTAGTTGGACCTTGTTATCCTTAATGGTTAGAACAGTTTGTTCACCTGATGTGACAAGATGGTCCTCATCGACTTTTCTGAGTAGAAGAGGATCTTTGATACCAGGGAAGGTCACAGCGACTCCATCCCAATTGCCAGTTGGTAGGGTTAAGGTAACAGTCTTATCTTTTGAATTAATAGGGTCAAGGCTTGGACTATCGAGTGATACGGACGGAGCTTTTAAGATATCAAAGGAATCAAGAGAAACTTTCTTTCGTCCTTGTGGAGAATTCGGATCTACTTTCAAAGTAAGAACGTGATCGCCATCTGCTAGATTGGTAAATTCGCCAATTAATGCACCTTTTTCAGTAGCTCCTGGAGTGTAGAAGTCAAGAGCTGGCATCTCTTTTCCATCCAGTGTGACAAGTGCCTTGCCTAGTGATGCTGTTTTTAATCCATAGATTCGGATACCTGTTCCAGAGAATGGAATGGTTGCAGTGGCTTCAGAAGCGAGGCTATCATTAGCGTTGATGTCAGCGTATTTTTCTGTAGAAGCATAGAGTTCTGCATCGCTCCAATCCTTAAACATGGAACCATACTGGATACGAGGGTCACGGTCGTCAATCTTCTCAACAGCTTCTCCTTGGCCTGGGAAGACTTTGAAGTAATCGAGAGAAATTTTTGCACGCTCGTTTGTACGTCCTTTGTGCTCGCGCTTAACAGTGATGGTCATGAGGTGAGAACCTGAAGATAGATTTGTGTAACGTCCTATTAATACACCCTTTTCAGTTGTTCCTGCTGTATAGAAGTCAAGTTCTCCAACAGATTTGCCATCTATTTTAACGTCAGCAAGTCCCAATTGAGATGACTTGAGTCCGTAGATTTCAATACCAGGTCCATTGAAAGGAATAGTTGCAGTCGCATCTTTATCAGAATAATTTCCATTTGAGATATCGGCGTATTTCTCTGTGCCGCTAAATAGTTCTGAGTCAGCCCAGTTTCCATAAGCTGAGCCGTACTGGATGCGCTTGTCACGGTCATCCATCAACTCACTGAAGGCATCGATAGAAGCAGCATCTGAAACTGGTGTTGTACGGTCCCTTAGCATAGCCTTAACGGTATAAGTATAGGCATGGCTAGAATCAATCGAGCGATCGATAAAGTGAGTTTGGTTGGTGATAAACTCACGAACGCTAGGAGTTTGACTGTTTTCATCCTTGCTTTCTCGTCGGATGACATAATGACTTGCTCCTTCAACTGTGTTAAAGTCAAGTTCAGCTGTGACGGAATCTTTTCGAAGGGCTGATAAGCGAGTCACTCGTCCAGGGAAGTTTTCAAAGGTAATGACATCACCTTTTTGAGTCGCAAGTTGGATACGGTTATCTTTGAGGCGACTAGCTTGAACTTCCTTGCCATTAATCTTGATAATACTAGCTTCGATATTTGGATAGTCTACGACTAAGTCTCCACCCACATTAGAAAGGAAAGATAGCGTTTCAAGATTTTTCTCTTTCCATTTCATGCTGACTTCAAAGTTACCACGAGTGACTAAGCCTGAGACTTGCCCGTCTTTCCAGGCATCTGGAAGGGCTGGTAATGGGGCAATGTAGCCTGTGTGAGATTGAAGGAGCATTTCTGCCATACCGCTGGTTGCACCAAAGTTTCCATCAATTTGGAAAGGCGCGTGCGTATCCCAGAGATTTTCTAGGGTTGAAGATCTGAGCTGTTCTGCCAACAAACGGTGGGCACGATTTCCATCTAGGAGACGGGCCCAGAGGTTGATTTTATTGGCCTTAGACCAACCAGTACCACCATCTCCACGGTGGTTGAGGGTTGCGCGTGCAGCTTCTAGATATTCAGGCTGATCCTTGCCAAATAGAGTACCTGGGAAGAGACCAACTAGATGGGAAACATGGCGGTGGTGGTTTTCAATGCCTTCGTTGGTGAATTGCGGGCTGTCTTCCTCGTACCATTCCTTGATACGACCGTCTTGGTTGATGTGAAGAGGTTTTAACTTGTCAAATTTAGCCTTCACTTCTGTCACCAAGTCTTGGTCTATCTTCAGATGATTGGCTGCTTCCATATAGTCGTGGAATAGCTGCCAAACTAGAGATTGGTCAAAGGTATTCCCAATCGTGATGTTTCCATGTTCTGGTGAGTAGGATGGAGAAGAAACCCAGCGGTCACTAGCCTTGTCGTAGTGCAAGAAGGAATTCCAGAACTTGGCTGTTTCCTTGAGCATTGGATAAATCTTTTCTTTAAGATAAGTTTCATCCTTGGTGAATTTGTAGTAGTCATAGACGTTCTGCATCATCCAAGCATTGGCAGCAGGAGACCAACCCCAATAGTAGTTCCAACCAGGAGTAGTCCAGCCAAATGGTGTCGCCTGAGTATGAACCAGCCAACCATTTTCTTGACCTTCTTTGGACTCGATACCAGCGTATTCCTTAGCAGCGATACGGCCATAGTAGCGCATGTCATCGATATAATTGATCATTGGCTTAGCCGTTTCTGCGAGATTGCTCATGTAGGCAGGCCAATAGTTCATCTGTAGGTTGACATTGAGGTGGTAGTCTGAGTTCCAAGGTGGATTATCTACAGCATTCCAGACTCCTTGCAAGTTGGCAGGGAGGGCATCTGTCCGATTACGAGAAGAACTGATCAGTAGATAACGTCCGTATTGGAAGAAGAGTTCTTCTAGCTTTTGACCTTTTGTTGGATTATAGGTTTGGAGAGCTTCTTTTGTAGTTTGGTTAGACTTGCTACCGCCGAGGTTTAATTGAACACGGTTGAAAAGGCTTTGGTAATCCTTGATGTGATCATTTTTCAGAGTCTCATAGTCTTTGGCTTTAGCGGCTTCAACGATAGATTTGACAGTTTTTTCTACATCAATATCCTTGCGGTAATTGGTTTCCGGATTTTGAGCAAAATTAGTCTTTGCGCTGAGTAGCAGTGTTGCATAGCTTGCTCCTTTAACTGTCAAATAACCATCTTGAGCAGTGACTTGTCCATCTGTCTTGATACCAAGATAAGAAGCAAATTTCAGACCATTGTCTTTGACAGTTCCCTTGAGTAAAATACCATTAGAATCTACACTGATAGTACCTTTTTTGTAATTAGAATTATCCCGAGAATACTGTCCATTAGCAATTAGGTCTTCTGTTAAGGTATTCCAAAGGGTAAAATCAAGCGTCTTATCTCCCTTTTTAGTCAAGTGGGTCACGGTGACATCATCAGGATAGCTGGAGAAGGTTTCACGTTTGAAGGTTGTTCCATCTTGGGTGTAAGAAGTTGTTGTAGTGGCTTCTGAGATATCCAAACCACGGTGATAATCTGTTACTGTATCCAGCCCCTTTTTCTGGTTATTGAAAACCATGGATACATCACCAAAGGCTAAATAACGTCCATATTGGGAATTGTTTGGACCAACCAAATTTCTCTCTGCTAGTTGTTTGGCTTTTTGACGGTCACCGTCTTCTAAGGCCTTACGGATTTCAGCTAAGACTTTGTAGCGGTCCTTGTAGTTTCCCCCGTTGTAGTCTTGACTATCTGGCTGTGGGCCTCCAGACCAAAGTGTTTTTTCGTTGTACTGGATTCTTTCTTCACCGATGAGTCCGAAAACCTTGGCACCCATTTCTCCATTTCCGACTGGAAGGGCTTGTTTTTCCCATCCGTCATAGGAAGGAGCAGTTGGTTGGTTGTAATGTAGTTCGTAATGTTCTTGTTTGTTCACAGGAAGTTCTGGTTTCTCGCTCTCCTTATTTTCAGCAGGGGCGGTAGTAGCACTTGTCTCTGACTGACTAGCAGTTTGAGGTGGTTCGGGCTCTAAGTTTGTTTGCTTTTCAGCTGATTCAGCTATAGGCTGAGTCTCAGTGTTAGAAGCAAGAACTTCCTCTACTTTCGTGTCCGGTTTAGCAGAGGTTTCAGTAATTGTTGCCTCACTTTTCGGAATCTCGATACCATCAGCAGCCACACCCTGTGCTGCTAAAAAAACAGCTCCTAGTAAAACAGAGGCAGCTCCGATGCTCAATTTTCGGATGCTATACTTGCAGGATTTTTCCCAATATTTCTTATCCACAAAATTCTCCTTTCTTCAATCTGTAAGCGCATACATTATCTTTTAAAAAAATAAGTCTTGCAGAAATATGTGTGATGTTTTCAGGTAATTTTAATATAACAAATAAATAGAACTATTGCAAGGGCTTTCAAGGAAAATGGGCTTATTTTACTAAGTTTTACTAAGTATGAAGTATTTGCTAATTAATTAGGAAATCACAGTAGATGTAAGCGTAAAACAAACTAGTCAGTTCGCCTTCTTTGTGTTATAATGAAAGAGACTCAAAAAGAAACAGGAGAAATATGATGGATTTACTATTAGCAATTGTATTGATTGTGCTAGCTTTTCTAGGAGGAGCTCTTGGAGGAATGTACTTGGTTCGTAAGCAAATCGAAAAAGAATTCGCTGACAACCCACGTTTGAATGCTGAAGCAGTTCGTACTCTTTTGAGTGCAAATGGTCAAAAACCAAGCGAAGCTAAGGTACAACAAGTTTACCACCAAATCATCCGCCAACAAAAAGCAGCCCTTGCTAACAATAAAAAGAAAAAATAAATAAGGAAAAGTCTGGGATGAAAGTTCCAGACTTCTCACTATGTTGACTATGGTTTAGGAATGAGACTTTTTCCTTGCATTCTATTGATATTTGATTATGATTAAGAGAGATAGTTGTTGATTAGGCCGTCATATAGTTCATAAGAAACAGTAATCATAATGAACTATCAATCAGAAAAAAGACTAGAAAGAAGACTGTATGGATAATCGACCAATTGGTTTTTTGGATTCGGGTGTCGGGGGCTTGACCGTTGTGCGTGAGCTCATGCGCCAGCTTCCTCATGAAGAAATCGTCTATATTGGAGATTCGGCGCGGGCTCCCTATGGTCCCCGTCCTGCTGAGCAAATTCGTGAATATACTTGGCAGTTGGTTAACTTTCTCTTGACCAAGAATGTCAAAATGATTGTCATTGCTTGTAACACTGCGACTGCGGTCGTATGGGAAGAAATCAAGGCTCAACTAGATATTCCTGTCTTGGGTGTGATTTTGCCAGGAGCTTCAGCAGCCATCAAGTCCAGTCAAGGTGGGAAAATCGGAGTGATTGGAACACCCATGACGGTACAATCAGACATCTACCGTCAGAAAATCCATGATCTGGATCCAGATTTACAAGTGGAAAGTTTGGCCTGTCCCAAGTTTGCTCCCTTGGTGGAGTCGGGTGCCCTGTCAACCAGTGTCACCAAGAAAGTGGTCTATGAAACCCTGCGTCCCTTGGTTGGAAAGGTGGATAGTCTTATTTTGGGCTGTACCCATTATCCGCTCCTTCGCCCCATCATACAAAATGTAATGGGGCCCAAGGTTCAGCTCATCGATAGTGGAGCAGAGTGCGTACGGGACATTTCAGTCTTACTCAATTATTTTGAAATCAATCGTGGTCGCGATGCTGGACCACTTAATCACCGTTTTTACACAACAGCCAGTAGCCAAAGTTTTGCACAAATTGGTGAAGAATGGCTGGAAAAAGAGATTCATGTGGAGCATGTAGAATTATGACAAATAAAATTTATGAATATAAGGATGAACAGGACTGGTATGTCGGGTCCTATGGTATTTTTGGTGGTGTCCGGACGTTGACGGATGATGACTTGGATTTTCCTCTATTGGAGTTTGCCCAAAGATTTCGAGATGAGGATCGAGGTTTTCCTGTTTCTGTTACTGTTTTACGCTATGGTTCTCTCTACCGTTTATTGTCTTTTGTGGTAGATATCCTCAACCAAGAAATGGGACGAAATGTGGAAGTCATCCAACGTCAGGGGGCTTTACTCTTAGTTGAAAATGGGCAACTCCTGCATGTGGAATTGCCTAAAGAAGGGGTCAATGTTCATGATTTCTTTGAGACAAGCAAAGTTAGAGAAACCTTATTGATTGCGACTCGTAACGAGGGCAAGACCAAGGAATTCCGAGCTATCTTTGATAAGTTAGGCTACGATGTGGAAAATCTTAATGACTATCCTGACTTGCCTGAAGTAGCTGAAACAGGCATGACCTTTGAAGAAAATGCCCGTCTCAAGGCAGAAACTATTTCTCAATTAACGGGCAAGATGGTTTTGGCAGATGACTCAGGTCTCAAGGTCGATGTCCTTGGTGGCTTGCCAGGTGTCTGGTCAGCTCGTTTCGCAGGTGTGGGAGCAACTGACCGGGAAAACAATGCCAAACTCTTGCACGAATTGGCCATGGTCTTTGAACTCAAGGATCGTTCGGCTCAGTTCCATACAACCCTAGTGGTAGCCAGTCCAAACAAGGAAAGCTTGGTTGTTGAAGCAGACTGGCCAGGCTACATTAACTTTGAACCTAAGGGTGAAAATGGATTTGGTTACGATCCTCTCTTCCTTGTAGGAGAGACAGGCAAGTCATCAGCTGAATTAACCCTTGAAGAAAAAAATAGTCAATCTCACCGTGCCTTAGCCGTTAAGAAACTTTTGGAGGTATTTCCATCATGGCAAAGCAAACCATCATTGTAATGAGCGATTCCCATGGCGATAGCTTGATTGTGGAAGAAATCCGTGATCGCTATGTAGGCAAAGTTGATGCCGTTTTTCATAACGGCGATTCTGAACTACGTCCTGATTCTCCTCTTTGGGAAGGCATCCGTGTTGTTAAAGGGAACATGGACTTCTACGCCGGCTACCCAGAACGTTTGGTGACTGAGCTTGGTTCGACCAAGATTATCCAAACCCATGGTCACTTGTTTGACATCAATTTCAACTTTCAAAAGTTGGACTACTGGGCTCAGGAAGAAGAGGCCGATATCTGCCTTTATGGTCACTTGCATGTGCCAAGCGCTTGGATGGAAGGAAAGACCCTCTTTTTAAATCCTGGTTCTATCAGTCAGCCGCGTGGGACCATCAGAGAATGTCTCTATGCCCGTGTGGAGATTGATGACAGTTATTTCAAAGTGGACTTTTTGACACGAGACCATGAGGTGTATCCGGGCTTGTCCAAGGAGTTTAGCCGATGATTGCCAAGGAGTTTGAGACTTTCTTGTTGGGACAGGAGGAAACTTTTTTGACTCCTGCTGAAAATCTAGCCGTGTTGATTGATACTCACAATGCGGATCATGCGACCCTTTTGCTCAGTCAGATGACCTATACCCGTGTTCCTGTTGTAACAGATGAAAAACAGTTTGTTGGGACGATTGGGCTCAGAGATATTATGGCTTATCAGATGGAGCATGACTTGAGTCAAGAAATCATGGCAGATACGGATATCGTTCATATGACGAGAACGGACGTAGCGGTCGTCTCGCCAGATTTTACCATTACAGAGGTCTTGCACAAGCTGGTAGATGAGTCCTTCTTGCCGGTTGTGGATGCGTCAGGGATTTTCCAAGGGATTATCACGCGCAAGTCTATCCTCAAGGCAGTCAATGCCCTCTTGCATGACTTTAGTAAGGAATATGAGATTCGATGCAAATGAGAGACAGGATTTCAGCCTTTTTAGAGGAAAAACAGGGCTTGTCTGCTAATTCCAAGCAGTCCTATAGGTATGATCTGGAACAATTTTTAGATTTGGTAGGCGAGCGGATTTCTGAGACCAGTCTCAAGATTTACCAAGCCCAGCTAGCCAATCTAAAAATCAGCGCCCAGAAGCGGAAGATTTCGGCCTGTAACCAATTTCTCTACTTTCTCTATCAAAAAGGAGAAGTGGACAGCTTTTACCGCTTGGAATTAGCTAAACAAGCTGAAAAGAAGACCGAAAAGCCAGAACTGTTAGACCTAAACTCTTTTTGGCAAGAAAGTGACTATCCAGCGGGTCGCTTGCTAGCGCTCTTAATCCTAGAAATGGGGCTCTTGCCGAGTGAGATTTTAGCTCTCAAGGTTGAGGATATCAATCTGGATTTTCAGGTGTTGCGAATCAAGAAGGCTTCCCAACAGAGGATTGTCACCATTCCCACAACCTTGCTTTCAGAATTGGAACCCTTAATGGGCCAGACCTATCTTTTTGAAAGAGGAGGGAAAGCCTATTCTCGCCAGTGGGCCTTCCGTCAGCTAGAGTCTTTTGTCAAGGAGAAAGGTTTTCCAGCCTTATCAGCCCAAGCCTTACGGGAACAGTTCATTCTAAGACAAATAGAAAACAAGGTCGATTTGTACGAAATTGCAAAAAAATTAGGATTAAAAACAGTCCTGACCTTAGAAAAATATAGATAATGGATATTAAATTAAAAGATTTTGAAGGGCCCCTGGACTTGCTCTTGCATCTGGTTTCTAAGTATCAGATGGATATCTATGATGTGCCCATTACGGAAGTCATCGAACAGTATCTAGCCTATGTCTCAACCCTGCAGGCTATGCGTCTGGAAGTGACGGGTGAGTACATGGTCATGGCCAGTCAGCTCATGCTGATCAAGAGCCGCAAGCTCCTTCCAAAGGTAGCAGAAGTGACAGACTTGGAGGATGATCTGGAGCAGGATCTTCTTTCCCAAATCGAAGAATACCGCAAGTTCAAGCTCTTGGGAGAGCACTTGGAAGCCAAGCACCAAGAACGGGCCCAGTATTATTCCAAAGCGCCGACAGAGTTGATTTACGAAGATGCGGAGCTTGTGCATGACAAGACGACCATTGACCTCTTTTTGGCTTTTTCAAATATCCTAGCAAAGAAAAAAGAGGAGTTTGCACAGAATCACACGACTATCTTGCGGGATGAGTATAAGATTGAGGACATGATGCTTATCGTGAAAGAGTCTTTGACTGGACGAGATCAATTGCGCTTGCAGGATTTGTTTAAGGAAGCCCAGAATGTCCAAGAGGTCATTACCCTCTTTTTGGCAACCCTAGAGTTAACCAAAACCCAGGAGCTGCTCCTTGTGCAAGAGGAAAGTTTCGGAGATATCTATCTCATGGAAAAGAAGGAAGAAAGTCAAGTGGCCCAAAGCTAGACTTGATAGAGAGGAAAGATGAGTACTTTAGCAAAAATAGAAGCGCTCTTGTTTGTAGCGGGTGAAGATGGGATTAGAGTCCGCCAGTTAGCTGAACTCCTCTCTTTGCCACCGACAGGCATCCAGCAGAGTTTAGAAAAATTAGTCCAGAAGTATGAAAAGGATCCAGATTCCAGTTTGGCTCTGATTGAGACAGGGGGCGCTTATAGATTGGTGACCAAGCCTCAATTTGCAGAGATTTTGAAGGAATACTCTAAGGCACCTATCAACCAGAGCTTGTCTCGGGCTGCCCTTGAGACCTTGTCCATCATTGCCTATAAGCAGCCTATTACGCGTATCGAAATTGATGCCATCCGTGGGGTCAACTCGAGTGGGGCCTTGGCAAAGTTGCAGGCTTTTGACCTTATAAAGGAAGACGGGAAAAAAGAAGTGTTGGGGCGCCCCAACCTCTATGTGACAACAGATTATTTCCTAGATTACATGGGAATTAACCATTTGGAAGAATTACCAGTGATTGATGAGCTTGAGATTCAAGCCCAAGAAAGCCAATTATTTGGTGAAAGGATAGAAGAAGATGAGAATCAATAAGTATATTGCCCACGCAGGTGTGGCCAGTAGGAGAAAAGCAGAAGAGTTGATCAAGCAAGGCTTGGTGACGGTCAATGGCCAAGTAGTGCGTGAACTAGCAACCACCATCAAGTCAGGCGACAAGGTCGAAGTGGAAGGTCAACCTATCTACAACGAAGAAAAGGTTTATTATCTGCTTAACAAACCACGAGGTGTCATTTCCAGTGTGACAGATGACAAGGGCCGCAAGACGGTTGTCGACCTCTTGCCCAACGTGAAAGAGCGCATTTACCCTGTAGGTCGTTTGGACTGGGATACATCAGGTGTTTTGATTTTGACCAATGACGGAGATTTTACGGATGAGATGATTCACCCTCGTAATGAGATTGACAAGGTCTATGTCGCGCGTGTTAAAGGTGTGGCCAATAAGGATAATCTCCGCCCCTTGACCCGTGGACTTGAGATTGATGGCAAGAAAACCAAGCCAGCTGTTTATGAAATTCTCAAAGTGGATCCAGTCAAAAACCGCTCTGTGGTGCAGTTGACCATCCATGAAGGGCGTAACCACCAGGTTAAAAAGATGTTTGAAGCTGTCGGTCTTCAAGTGGACAAGTTGTCACGGACCCGTTTTGGACATCTAGACTTGACAGGACTCCGTCCAGGAGAATCCCGTCGTCTTAATAAAAAAGAAATCAGCCAACTACATACCATGGCTGTAACCAAGAAATAATGAAACGAATTTTAATAGCGCCTGTGCGCTTTTATCAACGTTTTATCTCACCAGCCTTTCCACCCTCTTGTCGCTTTGAGCCGACTTGTTCAAACTACATGATTCAGGCTATTGAAAAACATGGCTTCAAGGGTGTCTTGATGGGCTTGGCTCGGATTTTACGTTGCCATCCCTGGTCGAAAACAGGCAAGGACCCTGTGCCAGACCATTTTACTTTGAAAAGAAATTCAAAGTAAGATTGTATTCTAATGTATAAAACACAGATAGATGATACTTGGTATTTACTAAGTGCCATCTGTCTGTGTTTTTATTTATTATTGATGTTTCTGTTATTTATTCCAAAATGTTTTTGCCTTCTTTAATCCGCCAACGATAATCTGATAAAATGATATCTTCGAGGGAGTAGCTAGCCTTCCAATCAAGATATTTTTTAGCTTTTGATGCGTCTGCTAGGACGCTAGCTGGGTCACCAGCACGGCGAGCAACAATTTCGTGTGGTATTTTTTGATTCAGTAATTCTTCAGCAGTTTTAAAGATTTCTTTGACGGTATAGCCTTTTTCAGTTCCTAAGTTAAAGATTTGAGAAGAACTGTCTTCTTGAAAGAGGTAATTCATCCCTTTAACGTGAGCCTGTGCAAGGTCCAAGACATGAATGTAATCCCGAATACATGAACCATCACGTGTATCGTAGTCATCTCCAAATATTTTCAGGCTATCATTTTGTCCCAATGCGGTCTTGTTGATATTGGGAATGATGTGAGTTGGATTTTTCACACGTAGACCGTTTGAAGCATCCATTTCAGCCCCAGCAACATTAAAGTAACGGAAAATGACATATTTCCAATCATAGCGATTGGCCATCCAGTAAATCATTCGTTCGCCCATCAATTTTGTTTCTGCATAAGGATTGACAGGGTCGAGTAGGGTATCTTCAGTAGCTGGCTTGTCAATACAGTTATTACCATAGAGGGAAGCAGTCGAAGAGAACATGATTTTTTGAATGCCAACTTCAGATAGGACTTTGAGAACTTGGTTCATACCAGCAACATTGGCAGTGAAGTATTTACTTGGATTTTCAATACTTTCGCTCACAACAATCTCACCCGCACAATGGAGAACAGCGTCAATCTTGTTTTCTTCCAAATAAGTTTTTAAGGCGCTAGCATCATAAACATCCAGTTGTTTAAAGCTAGCACGACAATCTACAGCTGAACGATTTCCTGTAGAGAGATTATCTAGGACATGCACCTGGTAGCCAGCATTTAAAAGAGCTTTAACGGTATGGGAGCCAATGTAGCCAGCCCCACCTGTAACAAGAATTGTTTTGGTCATGATTTTTTCCTTTTTCTAGTTTTGTACTATTTTAAAGAAATAAGAAGGTAAAGTCAACTATTTTCTGCAAATTTCATGAAAAAACCGAACAAATATAGCATTGAATTGTTTTGTGTTTGGGAATTAATAGTTTGGGTGATCTTGGGATAGTTCTTAGATTTCACATCACATGCAAGAAAATACAAGCTTTTTCTAAGATATAGTAAGACTAAGATACTAATTTAGAAATCTACCTTCCCACTATCCTTCTCCTATAAAAAGTGGTAAAATGGATAAAAGAAAGAAGGAACTGAAATGACAACATTATTTTCAAAAATCAAAGAAGTAACAGAACTTGCTGCAATCTCAGGTCATGAAGCACCTGTCCGTGCTTATCTTCGTGAAAAGTTGACACCGCATGTGGATGAAGTGGTGACAGATGGCTTGGGTGGTATTTTCGGGATTAAACATTCAGAAGCTGCGGATGCACCGCGCGTCTTGGTCGCTTCTCATATGGATGAAGTTGGTTTTATGGTCAGCGAGATTAAGCCAGATGGTACCTTCCGTGTCGTTGAGATTGGTGGTTGGAATCCTATGGTGGTTAGTAGCCAGCGCTTTAAACTCTTTACTCGTGATGGTCGTGAAATTCCTGTGATTTCGGGTTCTGTCCCTCCACATTTGACTCGCGGAAAGGGTGGACCAACTATGCCTGCTATTGCAGATATCGTCTTTGATGGTGGTTTTGCGGACAAGGCTGAGGCAGAAAGCTTTGGCATCCGTCCTGGCGACACCATCGTACCAGATAGTTCTGCAATCTTGACAGCCAATGAAAAAAATATCATCTCAAAAGCTTGGGACAATCGCTACGGGGTTCTCATGGTTAGCGAGTTGGCGGAAGCTCTGTCAGATCAAAAACTCGGAAATGAACTCTATCTTGGCTCTAACGTACAAGAAGAAGTTGGTCTTCGTGGTGCTCATACTTCCACAACCAAGTTTGACCCAGAAGTTTTCCTAGCAGTTGACTGCTCACCTGCTGGTGATGTTTATGGCGGTCAAGGCAAGATTGGGGATGGAACCTTGATTCGTTTCTATGACCCAGGTCACTTGCTTCTCCCAGGGATGAAGGATTTCCTTTTGACAACGGCTGAAGAAGCTGGTATCAAGTACCAATACTACTGTGGTAAAGGCGGAACAGACGCTGGCGCAGCCCATCTGAAAAATGGTGGTGTCCCATCTACAACAATCGGTGTTTGCGCTCGTTATATCCATTCTCACCAAACCCTCTACGCTATGGATGACTTCCTAGAAGCTCAAGCTTTCTTGCAAGCTTTGGTGAAGAAATTGGATCGTTCAACGGTTGATTTGATTAAACATTATTAAACCATAAGGGAGGTGGTAGGGATGGTAGAACCAAACCTAGAAAGCCTTGTAAAAGAACTTTACAATCATGCTCGACATGATTTGAGTGAAGATTTAGTTGTTGCTCTCCTAGAGACTGCTAAAAAATTTCCTACTACAAATGAGCAATTGCTGGCAGTTCGTCTCTCAGGCCTGGTCAATCGTGAATTGCTCCTAAATCCCAAACATCCAGCACCTGAATTGATAAACTTGGCTCGCTTTATTAAAAGAGAAGAAGCCAAGTACAGAGGAACTGCAGCTTCTGCGCTTATGTTTGGGGAACTTTTTAAAATGCTTTGATTCCATTGTGGATCAAAGCATTTTTTATATGGTAGAAAAGCAATTCTTGATGAGGAGAAGAAAAAGCAATCCCATTTATACTCTTCGAAAATCAAATTCAAACCACGTCAACGTCGCCTTGCCGTACTCGAGTACAGCCTGTGGCTAGTTTCCTAGTTTGCTCTTTGATTTTCATTGAGTATTAGGATAGCTTCTTGGTTCTTAGATTTGTTCAGCGATGACCTTTTCAGCTAGATTCATAGCGTGGTCAGATACACGAGTGTAGTGGGAGACAATGTCGATAAAGTTGACCCCGGCTTGAGTTGAACACTCGCCCTTGTTAAGGCGTTTGATATGGGTCTTTCTGAGAACACGTTCCATATTGTTGATTTCTTTATGGCGTTCAATCAGACTTTGAGCTTTTTCAATATCATTGTTTTCCACGCTGTCAAGGGCATCCTTGATAAAGTCAGTGGTCTTTTGATAGATATCAGCTAATTCCTGCAAAGCAGCTTCAGAGAATTCAACGTTTTTACGTTGAAGGTAGTCAGTCAGATTGATTAGGGCTTCTGCGTGGTCCCCAATACGTTCCAAATCGCGGGATGAATCAAGGATGTTGGTGAGCACTTCACTTTCTTTCTGGCTAAGAGCTTCGCTTGAAAGAGTAATAAGATAGCGAGTTAATTTTTCATCAATGGTGTTGATGGCTTCTTCTGTCTTGTGGCCTTTTTCGGCAACTTTTTCATTGAGGTCAATGATGTAGTTGTATGAAAGGTCAAAGGCTTTAGAAGCATAATTTCCTAAGTGAAGGAGTTCTTTCTTCGCATTTCCGAGAGCGATTGATGGAGCTTGCTTAATCAAGTGTTCATCAAGATAAAGTGGCTCGTACTTGACAACTTCATCTTCACCAGGGATGAGCTTGGTTACAAAGTAGGCCAAGGCTCCGATGAATGGAAATTGTACAATGGTGTTACTTACGTTAAAGGCACCGTGCGAGAAGGCGATGGTCATCTCAGGTGAGAGGTGAAGGAGTGCTTGGAAGTACTCAATCATAGACGTAAATGGACCTAATAAGATTAAGCAAAGAATAGTCCCTAAAACGTTAAAGGTAACGTGGGTTGCAGCAACGCGTTTCGCAGAGACATTGGCTCCAGCTGCCGCGATGATAACGGTTAGGGTTGTCCCGATATTATCCCCGAAGAGAACTGGTAGAGAACCTTTAAGGTCAAGGAAGCCACCTGCATAGAGCCCTTGCAAAATTCCGATTGTCGCAGAAGAAGCTTGGATGAGAACGGTAATCACTGCACCGGCAAAAACTCCCAACACAGGATTTTGTCCCAAGGTTACCATGTATTCCTTGAATTGTGGTAAATCTTTAAGAGGACTCATACCGGCACTGATGAGGTTGAGAGCATAGAAGATTCCCCCTACACCAAACAGGATGCGCCCGATATTGTTTGCTGTTCTGTTTTTTGTAAAGAAGAGGAACATGGTTCCAAGGAAAATCAGGGGTAAAGCATACTCACCAAGCTTGAAACCGATGATAAAGGAAGTAACGGTGGTTCCGATGTTGGCTCCCATGATAATTCCGATAGCCTGTCTAAGAGTGAGAAGACTAGCACTGACCAGTCCAACCGTGATAACTGTAACCCCTGTACTTGACTGAATCAGGGCAGTCACGACAATCCCGACTAGAACACCTAAAAAGGGATTGCTAGTGTACTTGTCAATGTAAAAACGAAGGCGATCTCCAGCAGCTTGTTGCAAACCGTCTCCCATGGTCTTGATACTATATAAGAATAGTCCCAGACCACCTAAAAAGTGAAATAAAATTTCCTGCCAATTGATGGACATTTCTTTTTCCTCCGGAAAATAATAACGGAATTTCTCCTATTCTATTTTAAAGGATAAAAGTAAATCTAACAAGTATTAAGCTAAGATTTTAGAAAGAAAATTCGTGAGAATGGATCTTAATTATATTAATTTTACCAATTTCTAACCTAGATATAGGCATTTCCTTTTATATATTGACATTTAAAAGAAATATCTTAAAATGAGGGAGGAATTATCTTGGTCCCTGTGATTGGGATAAAAATTTTATAAAGAAAGTTAAGCGCTTTCTTTTTGTGCAACAAAATCAATCTTTTAGGAGGAGAAAATGAAGAATCCATTTTTTGAAAGACGTTGTCGTTATAGTATTCGTAAGTTATCAGTAGGAGCCTGCTCGCTGATGATTGGGGCTGTTTTGTTTGCTGGTCCAGCCTTGGCTGAAGAAACTGCAGTTCCTGAAAATAGCGGAGCCAATACAGAGCTTGTTTCAGGAGAGAGTGGGCATCCAACTAGTGAAGCCGACAAGCAGAATGAAGGGGAACGTACTGGAGAAAACAAGCTAGAAAAGGCAGAAGGAGCAGAGACAGTATCTGAAATTGCTTCGCCAGCAAGCAATGAAGCTGCAACTACTGAAACTGCAGAGGCAGTAAGCGTAGCTAAACCAGAGGAAAAACCAAGTGAGGTGGTTGCAGAAACACCATCTGCCACATCAAAACCAAAGTCTGACAAGGAAACGGAAGCAAAGCCTGAAGCAACTAGCCAAGGAGATGAGTCTAAGCCAGCAGCAGAAGCTAATAAGACTGAAAAAGAAGTCCAGCCAGATGTCCCTAAAAATACAGAAAAAACATTAAAACCAAAGGAAATCAAATTTAATTCTTGGGAAGATTTGTTGAAATGGGAACCAGGAGCTCGTGAAGATGATGCTATTAACCGCGGGTCTGTCGCTCTCGCTTCACGTCGGACAGGTCATTTAGTCAATGAAAAAGCTAGCAAGGAAGCAAAAGTTCAAGCCCTATCAAACACCAATTCTAAAGCAAAAGACCATGCTTCTGTTGGTGGAGAAGAGTTCAAGGCCTATGCTTTTGACTATTGGCAATATCTAGATTCAATGGTCTTCTGGGAAGGTCTCGTACCAACTCCTGACATTATTGATGCAGGTCACCGTAACGGGGTTCCTGTATATGGCACACTCTTCTTCAACTGGTCTAATAGTATTGCAGATCAAGAAAAATTCGCTGAAGCTTTGAAGCAAGACCCAGATGGTAGCTTCCCAATTGCCCGTAAATTGGTGGATATGGCCAAGTATTATGGCTATGATGGCTATTTCATCAACCAAGAAACGACTGGGAATTTGGTTGAACCTCTTGGAGAAAAGATGCGCCAGTTTATGCTCTATACCAAGGAATATGCTGCTAAGGTAAACCATCCAATCAAGTATTCTTGGTACGATGCCATGACTTATAACTATGGACGTTACCACCAAGATGGTTTGGGAGAATACAACTACCAATTCATGCAACCAGAAGGAGATAAGGTTCCAGCAGATAACTTCTTTGCTAACTTTAACTGGGATAAGGCTAAAAATGATTACACTATTACAACTGCCAACTGGATTGGCCGTAATCCTTATGATGTATTTGCAGGTTTGGAATTGCAACAGGGTGGTTCCTACAAGACCAAGGTCAAATGGAATGACATTTTAGATGAAAATGGGAAATTACGACTTTCTCTTGGTTTGTTCGCCCCGGATACCATTACAAGTTTAGGAAAAACTGGTGAAGATTACCATAAGAATGAAGATATCTTCTTTACAGGTTACCAAGGTGATCCTACTGGCCAAAAACCAGGTGACAAAGATTGGTATGGTATTGCTAATCTAGTTGCGGACCGCACGCCAGCAGTAGGTAATACTTTTACTACTTCTTTTAATACAGGTCATGGTAGAAAATGGTTCGTAGATGGTAAGGTTTCTAAGGATTCTGAGTGGAATTACCGTTCAGTTTCAGGTGTTCTTCCGACATGGCGCTGGTGGCAAAAATCAACTGGTGATAAGTTGAAAGCAAGCTATGATTTTGAAGATGCTTATAATGGTGGAACTTCTCTCAAATTTGCAGGGGATCTTTCAGGTGCGACCAAGCAAGATGTGAATTTGTATTCTACTCGCTTGAAGGTGACAGATACAACTAAATTGCATGTTGCCCACAAAGGAGGCAAGGGTACCAAGGTTTATGTAGAATTTGCAACTAAGAAAGATTATACCTACGGTGATGAAGCTGCCCGTAAAGAGTTGACAGTTTCAGATAACTGGACTACCGATGATTTTGATTTGAGTGCCTTGGCAGGTAAAACAATTTATGGTATTAAACTCTATTTTGAAAATGATAAAGACTTAAAAGGCTATCAATTTAACCTGGGGCAATTGACCATCAGCAATAATCAAGATGCTCCTCAGGCACCAACCACAGTAGCTGTAGCCAAACAAGTCCTAAAAAATGCCCAAGAAGCGGAAGCAGTTGTGCAATTTAAAGGCAACAAGGATGCAGATTTCTATGAAGTTTATGAAAAAGATGGAGACAGCTGGAAATTACTAACTGGCTCATCTTCTACAACTATTTATCTACCAAAAGTTAGCCGCTCAGCAAGTGCTCAAGGTACAACTCAAGAACTGAAGGTTGTAGCAGTTGGTAAAAATGGGGTTCGTTCAGAAGCTGCAACTACAACCTTTGATTGGGGCATGACTGTAAAAGATACCAGCCTACCAAAACCACTAGCTGAAAATATCGTTCCAGGTGCAACAGTTATTGATAGTACTTTCCCTAAGACTGAAGGTGGAGAAGGTATTGAAGGTATGTTGAATGGTACCATTACCAGTCTGTCTGACAAGTGGTCTTCTGGGCAGTTAAGTGGTAGTGTGGATATTCGTTTGACCCAGCCACGTACAGTTGTTAGATGGGTGATGGACCATGCTGGAGCTGGTGGAGAATCTGTAAACGACGGTTTGATGAACACCAAAGACTTTGACCTCTATTATAAAGATGCGGATGGTCAATGGAAGTTGGCTAAGGAAGTTCGTGGCAATAAAGCCCATGTTACAGATATTACCCTTGATAAACCAATCACAGCTCAAGATTGGCGCTTGAATGTTGTCACTTCTGACAATGGAACTCCATGGAAGGCTATTCGTATCTATAACTGGAAAATGTATGAAAAGCTTGATACTGAGAGTGTCAATATTCCGATGGCCAAGGCTGCAGCCCGTTCTCTAGGCAATAACAAGGTACAAGTTGGCTTTGCGGATGTACCAGCTGGAGCAACCATTACCGTTTATGATAATCCAAATTCTCAAACTCCGCTTGCAACCTTGAAGAGCGAAGTTGGAGGAGACCTAGCAAGTTCACCATTGGATTTGACAAATCAATCTGGTCTTCTTTACTATCGTACCCAGTTGCCAGGCAAGGAAATTAGTAATATTCTAGCAGTTTCCGTTCCAAAAGATGACAGAAAAATCAAGTCAGTCAGCCTAGAAACAGGACCTAAGAAAACAAGTTATGCTGAAGGAGAAGATTTGGATCTTAGAGGTGGTGTTCTTCGAGTTCAGTATGAAGGAGGAGCTGAGGACGAACTCATTCGCCTAACTCACGCAGGTGTGTCAGTATCAGGTTTTGATACGCATTATAAGGGAGAACAAAATCTTACTTTACAATATTTGGGGCAACCGGTACATGCTAATTTATCAGTGACTGTCACTAGCCAGGATGAAGCAAGTCCGAAAACTATTTTGGGAATTGAAGTAAGTCAGGAACCGAAAAAAGATTACCTAGTTGGTGATAGCTTAGACTTGTCTGAAGGACGCTTTGCAGTGGCTTATAGCAATGACACCATGGAAGAACATTCCTTTACTGATGAGGGAGTTGAAATTTCTGGTTACGATGCTCAAAAGACTGGTCGTCAAACCTTGAAGCTTCGTTACCAAGGTCATGAAGTTAACTTTGATGTTTTGGTATCTCCAAAAGCAGCACTAAACGATGAGTACCTCAAACAAGAAATTACTGCTGTCCAAGGTCGTCAGTCAACGGTTGTTTACACCTTCTCTAGTGAGGACAAACAAGCGACGCTACTAGAGAAACTTAATGGAGCGAAAGCTGTTGCAGAAAATCATGGTGCCAGTCAGGAAGATGTTAATCAGGCTTTGAATGAATTGAAACAAGCAGGCGCAAACTTGGATGGTAATCAGCGTTATGAGGCTGCTAGGAAAGAATTAGAAAGTTTACTCGAATCCATCCGCGAAAAATATCCTAAATCAGAACTAATTGCGCAAGCAGAGGCTTTGTTGGTCTCACAAGCACCAACTCCACAAGCTTTTGCGGACATGAAAGAACAGCTGAATAAGAAACTAGCTCCTGCAGCAGAAAGCCATCACGTTGGTAGCCAGGATCCAAATGAAGTAGCCCCAACAGTTGAAGCCCTCTCTGGACTAGTTGTGGAAACTGAAACAATAGCCTTCGAACGTCAAGAGCGCCCAAATGCAAGCCTTCTTAAAGGTCAACATCAACTAGTTCAAGAGGGAGTTGAGGGACAAATTCGTCACTTGATTGAAGTAGATAGCCAAGGGAAACGCACTCTTCGTTTAACAGAGGTAGTTAAAGAAGCTGTTCCAGAAATTACTGAGATTGGAACAAAAGTTCTTTCAAGTAAGGAACCAACTGAAGGTGTCAAGAATTTGGTTGTGAATACTCCGAAATTAGAAGTTGAAGAGACAAGTATTGCCTTCGAACACCAAGAACTTCTAACTGCAGGTCTTCTCAAAGGTCAGCGTCAACTTGTCCAAGCAGGAGTTGAGGGACAAATCCGTCGCTTGATTGAAGTAGATAGTCAAGGCAATCGTACGCTTCGCGCTACAGAAGTTTTGAAAGAAGCGAGTCCTGAAATCGTGGAAGTAGGTACTGGTCTCATCCCTGCAAATCCTGCACCACAAAACACAGACCTTCCAAAACCTTCTAATCAACCAGTGTCTGACCAACAAAAGGCTCCTAAATTGGAAGTTCAAGAGGAAAAGATTGCATTTGACCGTCAAGAACATGAAAATGCTGAGTTGCTAGTTGGGGAACAACGAGTCATCATACAGGGACGAGATGGTCTGTTAAGACATGTCTTTGAAGTTGATGAAAACGGTCAGCGTCGTCTTCGTTCAACAGAGGTCATCCAAGAGGCGATTCCAGAAATTGTTGAAATTGGAACAAAAGTAAAAACTGAACCAGCAGTAGCGCCTACACAAGAAAAACCAGCCCAAAATACAGCAGTTAAATCAGAAGAAGCAAGCGCCCAATTACCAAATACAGGGACTGTTGATACAAACGAAGTCCTAATAGCAGGATTAGCCAGCCTTGGTCTCGCTAGTTTAGCCTTGACATTGAAACAGAAAAAAGAAGAGGAAGATTAAATATCGAAAAATCTTGTGAAATCTTTCCTTATATTTCCAAAGTGTGATATAATAGTTTCGAATAAAATAAATAAAGGGGTTTTTGTAACATGGCAAAACTTACTGTTAAAGACGTTGACTTGAAAGGTAAAAAAGTCCTCGTTCGTGTGGATTTCAACGTACCATTGAAAGATGGCGTAATCACTAATGACAACCGTATCACAGCAGCTCTTCCAACTATTAAGTACATCATCGAACAAGGTGGACGTGCAATTCTTTTCTCTCACCTTGGACGTGTGAAAGAAGAAGCTGATAAAGCTGGTAAATCACTTGCTCCTGTAGCTGCTGACTTGGCTGCTAAATTGGGTCAAGACGTTGTTTTCCCTGGTGTCACTCGTGGTGCTGAATTGGAAGCAGCAATCAACGCTCTTGAAGATGGACAAGTTCTTTTGGTTGAAAACACTCGTTACGAAGATGTTGACGGCAAAAAAGAATCTAAAAACGATCCTGAACTTGGTAAATACTGGGCATCACTTGGAGATGGTATCTTCGTAAACGATGCATTCGGTACAGCTCACCGTGCACACGCATCTAACGTTGGTATCTCAGCAAACGTTGAAAAAGCAGTTGCTGGTTTCCTTCTTGAAAACGAAATTGCCTACATCCAAGAAGCAGTTGAAACTCCAGAACGTCCATTTGTAGCTATCCTTGGTGGTTCAAAAGTTTCAGACAAGATCGGTGTTATCGAAAACTTGCTTGAAAAAGCTGATAAAGTCCTTATCGGTGGTGGTATGACTTACACATTCTACAAAGCACAAGGTATCGAAATCGGTAACTCACTTGTAGAAGAAGACAAATTGGATGTTGCGAAAGCTCTTCTTGAAAAAGCAAACGGTAAATTGATCTTGCCAGTTGACTCAAAAGAAGCAAACGCATTTGCTGGCTACACTGAAGTGCGTGACACTGAAGGTGAAGCAGTTTCTGAAGGCTTCCTTGGTCTTGACATCGGTCCAAAATCTATCGCTAAATTTGACGAAGCTTTGACTGGTGCTAAAACAGTTGTATGGAACGGACCTATGGGTGTATTTGAAAACCCAGACTTCCAAGCTGGTACAATCGGTGTGATGGACGCTATCGTGAAACAACCAGGTGTTAAATCAATCATCGGTGGTGGTGACTCAGCTGCCGCAGCGATCAACCTTGGACGTGCAGACAAGTTCTCATGGATCTCTACTGGTGGTGGAGCATCAATGGAACTTCTTGAAGGTAAAGTTCTTCCAGGTCTTGCAGCCTTGACAGAAAAATAAGATTTCATAAATGAATCAAAGAAGAGAGGGATGAAAGTTCCTCTTTTCTTTTGCTTGAAATAAAAACGCTTCCTCTCAACTATTACTCATAAAAATCACCGATTTATGATAAAATGGAAATAGAAAGTTGAGATTATGAGTTATTTTAAAAAATATAAATTCGATAAATCCCAGTTCAAACTTGGTATGCGAACTTTTAAAACAGGTATTGCTGTTTTTCTAGTTCTCTTAATTTTTGGCTTTTTTGGCTGGAAAGGTCTTCAAATCGGTGCTTTGACAGCCGTTTTTAGCTTGAGGGAGAGTTTTGATAAGAGTGTTCATTTTGGGACTTCGCGCATTCTAGGAAATAGTATCGGTGGCTTCTATGCTCTGGTCTTCTTCCTATTAAATGGCTTTTTCCATGAAGCTTTTTGGGTAACTTTAGTAGTTGTTCCAATCTGCACCATGTTAACCATTATGACAAATGTGGCCATGAATAACAAAGCGGGCGTTATTGGCGGTGTAGCGGCCATGTTAATCATTACCCTATCGATTCCGAGCGGAGAGACAATTTTGTACGTATTTGCTCGTGTATCGGAAACTTTCATGGGAGTTTTTGTTGCAATTCTCGTAAATTACGATATTGATCGCATTCGGCTCTTTTTAGAGAAAAAAGAAAAATAATGTTACATTTTATAACATTATCAATTGACGTTTGTCTTTTTTTAGACTATAATAGACAGAAAGAAGGAAATTGTAAATGAAGGAAAAAGAATTTCGCCGAAACATGGCTGTTTTTCCTATTGGCAGTGTTATGAAGTTGACAGATCTATCGGCACGTCAGATTCGTTATTATGAAGATCAAGAGTTGATTAAACCTGATCGAAATGAAGGGAACCGTCGCATGTATTCCTTGAATGACATGGATCGTCTGCTTGAAATCAAAGATTATATCTCAGAAGGTTATAATATCGCTGCCATTAAGAAAAAATATGCTGAACGTGAAGCGAAGTCCAAGAAAGTGGTGAGTCAGACTGAGGTGCGTCGTGCACTTCACAATGAACTTCTCCAACAGGGACGTTTTGCTTCAGTACGATCACCTTTTGGTCGCGGTTAGGCAACCGCAAGTAGTCATAGATTAAGGAGAAAACTCATGCCAATCACAGCTGCAGATATTCGTCGTGAAGTCAAGGAAAAAAATGTTACCTTTATCCGTCTCATGTTCTCAGATATTTTGGGAACGATGAAAAACGTCGAAATTCCTGCTACAGATGAACAATTAGATAAGGTCTTGTCAAATAAGGCTATGTTTGATGGATCTTCTATTGAAGGTTTTGTACGTATCAATGAGTCAGATATGTACTTGTACCCAGACTTGGATACATGGACAGTCTTCCCGTGGGGAGATGAAAATGGAAGTGTTGCAGGTTTGATCTGTGATGTCTATACAACAGAAGGTGAACCATTTGCAGGTGACCCTCGTGGCAATTTGAAATGTGCTCTTCGTCACATGGAAGAAGTAGGATTCAAATCCTTCAACCTTGGTCCGGAGCCAGAATTCTTCTTATTTAAACTAGATGAAAATGGGGACCCAACACTTGAAGTAAATGACAAGGGTGGCTACTTTGATTTGGCGCCTACTGACCTTGCGGACAATACACGTCGTGAGATTGTCAATGTCTTGACTAAAATGGGATTTGAAGTAGAAGCGAGTCACCACGAGGTTGCGGTTGGACAACACGAGATTGATTTTAAATACGATGAAGTTCTCCGTGCTTGTGATAAGATTCAAATCTTTAAGCTTGTTGTCAAAACTATTGCTCGCAAACATGGGCTTTATGCAACCTTTATGGCCAAACCAAAATTTGGTATTGCTGGGTCAGGTATGCACTGTAATATGTCCCTGTTTGATGCAGAAGGAAACAATGCCTTCTTTGATCCAAATGATCCAAAAGGAATGCAGTTGTCAGAAACGGCCTATCATTTCCTTGGCGGTTTGATCAAGCATGCTTACAACTATACTGCCATCATGAATCCAACCGTTAACTCATACAAACGTTTGGTTCCAGGTTATGAAGCGCCTGTTTACATTGCTTGGGCTGGTCGTAACCGTTCGCCACTTGTGCGCGTACCTGCTTCACGTGGCATGGGAACTCGTCTTGAGTTACGTTCAGTGGATCCGATGGCAAACCCATACATCGCTATGGCGGTTCTTTTGGAAGTTGGTTTGCATGGTATTGAAAACAAAATCGAAGCACCAGCTCCTATCGAAGAAAATATCTACATTATGACAGCAGAAGAGCGTAAGGAAGCTGGCATTACAGACCTTCCATCAACCCTTCACAACGCTTTGAAGGCTTTGACTGAAGATGAAGTTGTCAGAGCGGCTCTTGGAGAACATATCTATACTAGTTTCCTTGAAGCCAAACGAATCGAATGGGCAAGTTATGCAACCTTCGTTTCACAATGGGAAATTGATAACTATTTAGATTTATATTAATGGTACAGAAAGGTTGTCCGTTTGGGCAACCTTTTTATGTTGTTCTAAAGACTGGAGTACTTACATTTAGTCTTTTGTAGATTACTAATATTCTTCGAAAATCTCTTCAAACCACGTCAGCGTTATCTGCAACCTCAAAGCTATACTTTGAGCAGCTTGCGGCTAGCTTCCTAGTTTGCTCTTTGATTTTCATTGAGCATAAGTTTATTATAGTAGATTGGAAGATAATGAATTGAGTCTAGGATTGTCCAAAATAATTCCTAACAATGTTTTAGAAGTCGTGTTATACTATTGCGACTTAAATATGATATAGTGTTTTCATATTGCTCATACTCTTCTATTTTCATTGAGTATCAGCTATAAAGATCGATTACAATATGTCTTTTATGCGCTTCAGCTAGATGAGTGTAATAGATGAGAAGTTTTTTTATTTTTTCTTGAATTGAGGTTTTATCGTCTATAGTATGCTGTAATCTACATGAATATAAGGTGTGTTTGTCATAAATTGATTTGATGCATTTGATGTTTTTATATTAAATTTTCTGATATTTCTTTAATAAGGATAATTGCTATTTTTGTAAAAATCAAGATACTAAAATTTTATAGTTTAGTCCTAATTAGTAAATATACAAATTCATACATAGAGGGTAGTTCCACCGCTTGCATATATATATATGCAAGCGGTGGAACTTATTTTATCCATACAGGAATCAATAGTTTAAAGATTTTTTGTCATGTATTAATCGCTCTTTTTTCAACGAAAATCTTACTATTCTAGGAACTGCTTCGTTATAAAAATACTCTATAGTTGTTAATTATTTATTACAGATATCATTTTACTATATCAACTTATTGTGATAAACTATATATAGTTATGTCATTTTAAAAATAGAAAGGAAAAATTTATGTTTGGACATAAGAATAATAGGAATGGTGAAAAAGTTTTTCGCTATTCGATTAGAAAGTACCATTTTGGTGCTGCTAGTGTAGCTATAGCTGCCCTCTTGTTTTTTGCAAATGGAGTAGCTAGAGCAGATAGTCTATCTGTATCCCCTGATACAGCAGCGACTGAGAAGACCCTAAATGATGAGGGTAGGAGTAGGGCTAAGGAAGAACCCTTGCCAAATAGTCAAGAGCTTGCTGAAAGGAATTTGGAAGAAAAAACTACAAAAGTTGTTGATAAATCAGCCCTTCTTCAAGTGATGGATGAGCTTAAAGATATTGTAGTTAAGGTAAAAGAAAGTAAACTTGCTCCATTGTCTAATCAGCTTCTTCAGCTTACTGATGAAAGCAAACGTTTGCTTTCTGATAAGGATGCTAAATCAGAGGATATTGATCAACATATTCTAAAAATTAGAAAGCTGATAGAAACATTAAAAGAGCAAGAAAGTAGTGCTAGTCAACCTGAGCGGAAAGAAGAGAGTAAGGTGCCTTCTGCTGAAGCGGTAGACGAGACTGCTAATCAGGCTGAAAGTAGCAATGCTAAGGATTCTTTACTAGAAGATAAGAGCACGAATGAGGCTGCTACTGAAGTTCGTAAAGAAGAAACTTCTAGAGATAGCTCAAAACCTACTGTGACAGCTTCCGATAGAAGCTTAAACAAGGTAGATAAGGAAGCTAATAGTCTAGAACTGCCAAACAAAGATAATAAACTGTTACCGATAGATACGAAAAGTAATCTTGTAGATGAGGCGACAGAGGATGTTCTTGATAAGAAGAAAAAAGGTTATTCTGGGTTTAGAATAGCTCATTATGCAGCTCGATCAATTGATCGTTCTGTAGCTGGAAATCTCGACTCAGGTACTATCAGTGGTGATGGAGTTAAACAGTTTGAAAATCTTCATTATGACATTGATGGTGATCGTACTATTTGGAGAGTGGCTGTCCGTCCGGCTCATAAGAATCATGCTTGGGCTGGTATTGCAGTTACATCAGATGATACTATTGAAAATATTCGTGTAGTAGAAAGAGGTGGAGCTGGTGGTAGTGTACTAGAAGAGAGAGAAATTTCCAGAGGACGCCCTGCTAGTACGCCTTTCTCTAATTATAAGATGTTTATTGGTCACTACAGACTTATTGGTGGAGCTGTGCCAGATAGAATAGTCTATGAAGTAACTACTAGAGGAACACATCACAATCTTTTTGCTCGCTTTGCGACCGCTATTGTACAGAATACTCTTGAAAATTCTGGCTTAAGTGGTAAGGCGGCGATTACAAGTCGAAATTCAGACTTCCCTGCTGTAGGTATCCATGTCAATGCAGTAGGCGCTCCTACTGTTAACCACAACTATACTCGAACCAACGACACTGTACGTATGCAGACTGTACCGTCAACAGATAATCAATTATCAGGGACTGGGAAACCAGGAGCGACTATTTCTGTTAAGAAAAATGGAAATACTTTTAAGAAGACAAAAGTTGATGGAAGTGGTCATTGGGTTGTTTCACTAGATGCTGGTTTAAATAGTAATCTATCAGATACTGGAGAACAACTTGTACCGAAAGATAAGATAACAGTAACTCAAAGTGTTGATGGCAAAGAGAGTGAAGCAACGAATGTGGATGTTTCATTAGGACGTTCATGGATTGATCATTCACCGGGACATCCTGTAGGTGAGGTTACATCTAATCAACGTAATATTAAATTATTTGTACCACATGATGCAGGGATGGCGTATTTGAAGTATAGAGATACGAATAATCAAGAGCATCAAGTTGCAATTAGACGTACTACGATTAATCAACAATGGCAATCTCTTCAAAGTAATCTAGCAACTGTTACTTCAGTAGATAATACAAGTAATAAGTTCTATTCTATCATCAATTTACGATTGAATAGTGATATGAAAGTAGGATCTCAAACGTCTGTTATTTCAAATATGAAAGAAGGCGGTTACGGAAGTCTTGAGGGATGGAAACCTGTCAATGTAGTAGAGGCTCCATTAACATCTGGTGCTCACATCGAGAGTGACTTAACAGGTAAAGCAAGTATACCTGCAGACGTCAGAGTAAAAGCACCAGTAGGTTCAACAGTAAAACTTTACGATAATAATGATGTGCTAATAGGAGAAGCTCAGGCTGGAAATGATGGATATGCAACGGTACATCCTCTAAATAGTTTACCTGAAGGGCAAGTTAGAGCGACTTCAACTCCAGCTGGAGGGAAAGAATCAGCGAAAAGTGACCCTGTGAATGTTACAAGATCTCAAATAGGTCATGGAGAATCGAAACAAGATACTAAATCAGGTCTGACTGTTGGAGTTGATAAAAAATGGATCGTTGCTTATCGTGGGGACGAAATTGAGATTAAAACTCAAGCTCATGCTAGATATTTAGAATCATTAAAACCTAAAGGGCTAAACACTCAAGAAGATTTAGAAAGAAACTTCCCAATAAAAGGAAAGTTGTCACATAATTATCTAAGTACTGCAGGTGGGAAGGCACATCTAAATGCATTTGGAGGTTTTAAGGGTACTATTTCTTTAGAACAGCCTTTAGGAGATACAAAAGTTACTTTTGTTGGTCAAAGTAAGACTACAACAGCTAGTCTGAGTCAACGTAATCGAGGTGCAGTTGTTGAAGTTAGCACAACTATCACTGTCCTTGAAGTAGCGAAAAAATATGATATTTCTATTGATAAAAAGATTACTGTAGACAATCCAAACGCTGTAAGTGGTCCAGAAAAAGAGAAAATCATTGCAGCGATTAAAGAGAAGAACAATAGAACATATACAGATGCAGCATACAGAGCATTATTAGATCAGGCAACTTATTCAGTAGATGAAAAAGGGAATGTTACCATCACTTATCCTGATAAATCAGTAGATAAAGTAGCTTCGGCATACACTATTCAAAAACGCCCAGTAATAGAAACATCCTTAATCGATAAGGCAGATACACAAACACCGACTACTGTATCGGCAGATCCAGGTTCTAAAGTAAAACTTTACGATCACTCAGGCCATGAATTGGGAGAAGGTACGGCAAATGAAAGTGGTCGAGTTACTATTAATCCTACAAGACCGATTCCAAATGGAAATGTAACAGCAAAAGCAACTGATAATCGTGATCACACAACAGATGCAAGTGCTCCAAAACAAGCGACAGTACCTGCACCGCAAGCTTTGACTATTCAGCAACCTCATCATGGTTCAACAAGCGTAACTATTATTCCGCAAGGCAGAACAGATATTATCACTGCAGTTATTCAAGGGAAAAAAGTTAAAATTGAAAAAGAAGGTTCTGGACGTTATAAGACGTTAGAAAATGCGGCGAATGTACGAATTTCACCAAATTCAAATGGAAGTGTAACCTTTGAATTGCCTTCAGGTACAAGATTTGAAACCCTAGATAGAATCCAAGCTATTGCAGAAAATAAAGATATTACGGAAGCTTCAGGAATAAGATCATCTCAAGAGGCTAATCAATATGTATTAGCAAATAAAGGAGAGAAAGTACCTGTAAAAGATATTAATCATTTAACTCCAACAGATAAAGAAAGAGTTAAAACAGCCTATGAAAAAGCCAATCCTGGTATCAATAAGTCAGAAGTAACTGTTGAAAATAACGGGAATATTACCTACAATCACCAAGGTAGAGGATCTGTTCAAAAAGGTAATGCAAAAACACCTGATAATGTTGTTTTAGATAATGTAGCTCCAGGTAAGCCAACGATTCCAACTAACTTGACGGATAAAGCTGGAACTAGAACTCAAATTGAAGTAGATACAGAACCAGGTGCATCTGTTGTTTTATATGATCATGGAAATCAAGAACTAGGACGCGGTGTAGCTAACGCAAGTGGTAAAGCGCTTATCGATCCGACTAAGGAAATTCCGAAAGGTAATGTTACAGCTAAAGCAACAGATGAAGCAGGAAATATCTCACATCCAAGTGATGCTAAGGTTGCTACTTTCCAAGATTTCACGCCAAAAGTTCCTGCTAAGACACCTGTTACAAAAGTAACTTCTTTAACACCGAGTGAAGTTAATCAGGTTAAGAAAAAAGTTTCAGATGCTAATCCTGGTAAAGAAGTACAGGTATCGACTAATGGTACTGCCACTGTAACTGATCCTAAATCAAGAATATCTCATGAAATATCTGGAGACAAGCTGGTTGAATCAAATGATAAGATTAGACCAATAGTTGAAATTCCTTATGATAATCCAGCTAGACAAGAGATCTATGTTTACTCTGGGGAAAATAACGATATTACACTGAAAGCTTGGGATAATTCTGGTAAGATTTCTAAATTGCATCTAGCGTTTGCTGCTGATAATAGACAGGGTCTAGGTACAGAAGATTCATACTTGAACGGGAAAACTCGATCAGCACTTTACTTGAAGGCTACTAAAATTCACACTGATACGCCAGCAAGTCAAAATTCTCCAGCTATTCTTAAGGTAACTGGTGAGATTCCTAAGGGTGAGTTTAATGAACAAAGTGGGCAAATTTCACGATACTTATTTGCAGAAGATCCAAGTGGAAATACTAACTATGAGCATGTAGGTCATGCTAATGATGTAGGAGCTCCTGGACGTATTCGATTTGTATGGAAACCTCAAACATTTAAATATGATGCGCAAGCTCCAGGAACACCGTTATTACTAGACAATGCAGATGCGACTCAAATTGAGAATGCTGTAAAACAAGCTAATCCAACCTTTAGCGATAAAATTAAGTCTGTAACAGTTGATGGTAATAATGTGATTGTGACCTATAAAGACGATAGTACAGATAGATTAGATGCATCTAAAGTCTTCAAAGTACGTGATTCTAAGCCAACGTCACCAATGGCAATAGCACCAAGTGATGGAACAGTTACAGTGACACCAACAGGGGATGCCGATAAAGTCACGGTTAATTACACTGATGAGAAAGAACAAAATAAAACTGTAACAGTAGTCAAAGATAAAAACGGAACATGGTCATCATCAGATAAACCAGCAGGTGTAACTGTAGATTCAAGTACAGGGCAACTCCTTATTCCAGCTGAAGGTGTTAAAGATAGAAGTCAGGTAACAGCAACAGCTACGAAAGGTGATAGTAGACCATCAGATCCAAAAATAGTTACAGCGCAGCCTAAAGATTTCACCCCAGTGAAACCAGACGAGAAAGTTCCAGTTAAAGACAAAGCGCACTTAACTCCAGAAGAGAAAAAACAAGTGGAAGACAAAGTCAAAGCGAAGAACCCAGGTAAGGAAGTCACTGTAGGCGAAGACGGCACTGCAACGTTGAAAGATCCAACAACCGGCATCAGTCACCAAATTCCAGGAAGCGACTTGGTCAACCAAGGATTCACCCCAGTGAAACCAGACGAGAAAGTTCCAGTTAAAGACAAAGCGCACTTAACTCCAGAAGAGAAAAAACAAGTGGAAGACAAAGTCAAAGCGAAGAACCCAGGTAAGGAAGTCACTGTAGGCGAAGACGGCACCGCAACGTTGAAAGATCCAACAACCGGCATCAGTCACCAAATTCCAGGAAGTGACTTGGTCAACCAAGATTTCACCCCAGTGAAACCAGACGAGAAAGTTCCAGTTAAAGACAAAACGCACTTAACTCCAGAAGAGAAAAAACAAGTGGAAGACAAAGTCAAAGCGAAGAACCCAGGTAAGGAAGTCACTGTAGGCGAAGACGGCACCGCAACGTTGAAAGATCCAACAACCGGCATCAGTCACCAAATTCCAGGAAGTGACTTGGTCAACCAAGATTTCACCCCAGTGAAACCAGACGAGAAAGTTCCAGTTAAAGACAAAGCGCACTTAACTCCAGAAGAGAAAAAACAAGTGGAAGACAAAGTCAAAGCGAAGAACCCAGGTAAGGAAGTCACTGTGGAGAAGACGGAACAACAACCGTGACAGACCCAACAACAGGAATCAGTCACCAAATTCCAGGAACAGACTTAGTGAACCAAGACTTTGGTGTAAACGGTATTCCAGAAGTAACTCCAAGTCAACCAGCCTACACAGATCCAGTAGGAACAAGCAGTACGGATGGCGAGGGCAATGTCATTACGCCACCAACTGTAGATATTCCAGCCTACACAGATCCAGTAGGAACAAGCAGTACGGACGGAGAAGGAAACGTCATTACACCACCAACTGTAGATATTCCAGCCTACACAGATCCAGTGGGCACAAGCAGTACGGATGGCGAAGGCAATGTCATTACTCCACCAACTGTAGATATTCCAGCCTACACAGATCCAGTAGGCACAAGCAGTACGGATGGAGAAGGTAATATCATTACGCCACCGACTGTCGAAGTTCCAGCCTATACAGATCCAGTAGGCACAAGCAGTACGGATGGCGAGGGCAATGTCATTACGCCACCAACTGTAGATATTCCAGCCTATACAGGCAGTGTCAACGGCATTCCAGAAGTTACCCCAGCTAAACGAGACTATGAAGGTAGTGTAAATAGTATTCCAGAAGAAATGCCAGCTCAGCCAGATAAGGACGGCAGTGCTAATGAAATGTCAGAGGGAACGCCAATATCTGAAACTACAATAAATAAAGATCGACAACTTCCGAATACAGGGACAGAGAAATCAAACACGTCACTTATTGTAGCTCTTTTAGCAGCTATGACTGGCGGACTTCTCATTTCACGAAAACGGAAGGAAGAAGAGTAGTGACTTGTAGACTATGAGGTCAATAACAAGTGATTTGTATAAAATCAATAAAATGAGTTGATATACAAGTAACTGTGTTAAAATCAGAAAGCAACGTGTTTAGCGTTGCTTTTTGATTGGCTCTTTGTCAACTGTAGTGTGTTGAAGAAAAGTAATACTCAATGAAAATCAAAGAGAAAACTAGGAAGCTAGCCGCAGGTTGCTCAAAACACTGTTTTGAGGCTGTAGATAAGACTGACGAAGTCAGTAACATATATACGGCAAGGTGAAGCTGAAGTAGTTTGAATAGTATAAGATAGTTTGGATTATCCAATGCATGGAGTTGAATATGAAGGCAAAATAGTCGATTGATGTTTAGAGAGAATGCCGATTATTTCTTGCATTTTATATCGAGGTGTGATATATTTTATATAACGAAGTGCGATATATTGAACTGGATAGGAGGTGGCTATAAATGAAATTAACAGATAAGATTAGGCGGGTTTACCTTCCCATGACTGAAACGGGTTTTTATATTCTATTCTGTCTGCAAAAGGAGAGCCATGGCTATGGTATTACGCAAAAGGTCAAGGAGATGACAGATTCGCAAGTCTTGATTAGTCCAGGAACTATGTATGGAACCTTGTCAAAGATGGAAAAGGATGGTTTGATTTCCTTTGTCCGCGAAGAGGAAAAGCGGAAAATCTATCAGATTACAGACTTGGGACGAAAGGTCTTAGATATTGAATTGAAACGTATTGAACGGCTCTATAGAAACAGTCGGGAGGAAGGATAATAGAAAAGAAAATTGTTTATCGAATTTTTACAATTGCGGATTATGATAGAGAGGCTTTATATCTTAGAAAAATGCATGCTGAGGGCTGGAAACTTAGAAAAGTAAGCTATTCTATCTTACTGTTTGCAGTTAAGTATACCTTTGAAAAGTGTCACTCTGAGCAAGTGTCTTATCAGTTGGATTTTTACCCAATGGAAAAATCAGAGAGAACCTCCTATTTACAACTATTTAAAGATTGTGGCTGGGAGCATATTACAGACTTTAATAGTTTTTCCTATTTTAGAAAAGCACATTCTGAAATTGAATCGAATGCCGAGTTTGAAATTTATAATGACGCTGCTGGGAAGTTAGCTATGGTTAATCGCATTTTAAGACTGCGATTAGTACCTGTTTTACTTTTGCTAGCCATACATATACCATTCTTACTTAAATTGCTCAATAGAAGTAATGCGTATGGTCTATGGAGTTTACTTGCAGTCGGGCTAGATATTTTCTTATCTTTGATCCTTTTGTTAATAGTTTCTTATATTAGCTGGAAGTTATGGCATAAAAAGAAGGAATTATCAGATTTATGCTAGGGTAGGTATGTTCAAAATTGGAGGGAAAGTCATGATAAATAAAAAGCAATTTAAGATTTTTACGATTCTTGATTTGGACAAGGAAGAAGAGTATTTGCATGAGATGCATTTGAAAGGTTGGAGATATAGAACGAGTCGTTTTGGTTTGTTCTATTTTGATCAATGTCAACCAGACGATGTCATCTACTGTATCTATGATTCTAGATTTCTTAAAAAATATAAGCATGAACTGCAAGATTTTAGAAATAGAGATTGGGAATTGATAGAAACAGGTTTTTGTTCGATTCTTCGTAAATCGTCTTCTAATTTACTTCCAGAGGATCAAGTTTATATGAGTAAGGGGCTCAGATGGGAAGTTATGCGATCTAGACTTCGTTCCTGTACAGCTACTTTCTTAGGTGGTTTGGTTGTTTGTATAAGTTTATTTAAAGAAGAACTTTCTATGTCTTTCTTTATTATTTTTGTTTTATATGCTCTTATGATTTCTTATCTAATCTATGGTTTTTTTAGACTTAAAAGGGCATACCGAGTAGATAAACAGTAAGGTTCTAGGTCTTTAGACTGATTTTTAGCACTCTTGATAAAAGAGTGCTAATTTTTTGAGTTTTTATCTTGACATTCTCTTTTAAGGGTGTATAATAGAATCATAAGTTAGCACTTGAGGGTATCGAGTGCTAATCGATCAGACAGAGAGGAGTGATGAGATGGTTACAGAGCGTCAGCAGGATATTCTAAATCTCATTATTGACATCTTTACCAAAACGCACGAACCTGTCGGATCCAAAGCCTTGCAAGAGTCTATTAACTCTAGCAGTGCAACCATTCGTAATGACATGGCGGCTCTAGAAAAGCAAGGTTTGCTTGAAAAGGCTCATACTTCAAGTGGTAGGATGCCAAGTGTTGCTGGTTTTCAGTACTATGTAAAACACTCACTGGATTTTGACCGACTGGCTGAAAATGAGGTTTATGAGATTGTTAAAGCCTTTGATCAGGAATTCTTCAAATTAGAGGATATTCTGCAAGAGGCAGCTAATCTACTAACAGACCTGAGTGGCTGTACGGTAGTAGCACTGGATGTTGAGCCGAGCAGGCAACGTTTGACAGCCTTTGATATCGTTGTTTTGGGGCAACATACAGCCTTGGCAGTATTCACCCTAGACGAGTCTCGAACGGTTACCAGTCAGTTTCTTATTCCAAGGAACTTCTTGCAGGAGGATTTGCTGAAACTGAAGAGCATCATTCAGGAACGTTTCCTCGGCCACACCGTTCTAGATATTCACTACAAGATTCGGACGGAGATTCCGCAGATTATCCAGCGTTACTTTACAACAACGGATAATGTGATCGATCTCTTTGAACATATCTTTAAGGAAATGTTCAACGAAAACATTGTGGTGGCAGGCAAGGTTAATCTCTTGAATTTTGCTAATCTAGCAGCCTATCAGTTCTTTGACCAACCGCAAAAGGTGGCTCTGGAGATTCGTGAGGGGCTTCATGAGGATCAGATGCAAAATGTCCGAGTTGCGGACAGTCAAGAGTCCTGTCTAGCAGACCTAGCGGTGATTAGTAGCAAGTTCCTCATTCCTTATCGAGGAGTTGGAATTCTAGCCATTATCGGTCCAGTCAATCTGGATTACCAACAGCTAATCAACCAAGTCAATGTGGTCAACCGTGTTTTGACCATGAAGTTGACAGATTTTTACCGCTACCTTAGCAGTAATCATTACGAAGTACATTAAGATTGAAATCATTAAAGGAGGCGAAAATGGCCCAAGATATAAAAAATGAAGAAGTAGAAGAAGTTCAAGAAGAGGAAGTTGTGGAAACGGTAGAAGAAGCAACTCCTGAGAAGTCTGAGTTGGACTTGGCAAATGAACGTGCGGATGAGTTCGAAAACAAATACCTTCGTGCTCATGCAGAAATGCAAAATATCCAACGCCGTGCCAATGAAGAGCGTCAAAACTTGCAACGTTATCGTAGCCAAGACTTGGCAAAAGCGATTCTCCCTTCTTTGGACAACCTTGAGCGTGCACTCGCAGTTGAAGGTTTGACAGACGACGTTAAAAAAGGATTGGAGATGGTGCAAGAAAGCTTGATTCACGCTTTGAAAGAAGAAGGAATCGAAGAAATCGCAGCTGACGGAGAATTTGACCATAACTACCATATGGCCATCCAAACCCTCCCAGCAGACGATGAACACCCAGCAGATACCATCGCCCAAGTCTTCCAAAAAGGCTACAAACTCCATGACCGCATCCTACGCCCGGCAATGGTGGTGGTGTATAATTAGAAGTTTTATATGTCGAAACAATATAGTAGGAAGATGAGAATGAAAAAGATAGCGGCTACAAATTGGGCTATTGGAATTGTCGTTTTCTTTCTGGTAGTAGGGATATTTTTTGCTTATCCTATTTCGGAAGGAGCAAAAGTTTCTTATTTTGGAACGCAACCAGTAATTTGGTTGCAAAAAGTATTAGAACTTATATTGCAACCGATTTTAATTGGTCAATTGTTATTATTAATTACAGAGGATATGTCAGTAAATAAGAAAGACTGATTTGGTTTTGTCCGAAACGACAATAAACTATGAAAGAAAGATAAGAAGCAAGCCGAAGGCTTGCAAGGAAGATATTGCCCGCCGTGGTGAAAGTTTCAGTAGCTTTGGCTACTGAAACAGGGGATTTTTGAGACAATAGGCTCAAAAATAAGTGATGAAATCCCGTAGGGAGTTGCTCACGTCCCCACCACTTAAGGGAAATATCAAAAAAATCAAAATTCGAATTAAAATTTAAGGAGAAAACACATGTCTAAAATTATCGGTATTGACTTAGGTACAACAAACTCAGCAGTAGCAGTTCTTGAAGGAACTGAAAGTAAAATCATCGCAAACCCAGAAGGAAACCGCACAACTCCATCTGTAGTCTCATTCAAAAACGGAGAAATCATCGTTGGTGATGCTGCAAAACGTCAAGCAGTTACAAACCCAGATACAGTAATCTCTATCAAATCTAAGATGGGAACTTCTGAAAAAGTTTCTGCTAACGGAAAAGAATACACTCCACAAGAAATTTCAGCTATGATTCTTCAATACTTGAAAGGTTATGCTGAGGACTACCTTGGCGAAAAAGTAACGAAAGCAGTTATCACAGTTCCAGCTTACTTCAACGACGCTCAACGTCAAGCAACAAAAGACGCTGGTAAAATTGCTGGTCTTGAAGTAGAACGTATTGTCAACGAACCAACTGCAGCCGCTCTTGCTTACGGTTTGGACAAGACTGACAAAGAAGAAAAAATCTTGGTATTTGACCTTGGTGGTGGTACATTCGACGTCTCTATCCTTGAATTGGGTGACGGTGTCTTCGATGTATTGTCAACTGCAGGGGACAACAAACTTGGTGGTGATGACTTTGACCAAAAAATCATTGACCACTTGGTAGCAGAATTCAAGAAAGAAAACGGTATTGACTTGTCTACTGACAAGATGGCAATGCAACGTTTGAAAGATGCAGCTGAAAAAGCGAAGAAAGACCTTTCTGGTGTAACTTCAACACAAATCAGCTTGCCATTTATCACTGCTGGTGAGGCTGGACCTCTTCACTTGGAAATGACCTTGACTCGTGCGAAATTTGACGATTTGACTCGTGACCTTGTAGAACGTACAAAAGTTCCAGTTCGTCAAGCCCTTTCTGATGCAGGTTTGAGCTTGTCAGAAATCGACGAAGTTATCCTTGTTGGTGGTTCAACTCGTATCCCAGCTGTTGTAGAAGCTGTTAAGGCTGAAACTGGTAAAGAACCAAACAAATCAGTAAACCCTGACGAAGTTGTTGCTATGGGTGCTGCGATTCAAGGTGGTGTGATTACTGGTGATGTTAAAGACGTTGTTCTTCTTGACGTAACACCATTGTCACTTGGTATCGAAACAATGGGTGGAGTATTTACAAAACTCATTGACCGTAACACAACAATTCCAACATCTAAATCACAAGTCTTCTCAACAGCAGCAGACAACCAACCAGCCGTTGATATCCATGTTCTTCAAGGTGAACGTCCAATGGCAGCAGATAACAAGACTCTTGGACGCTTCCAATTGACAGATATCCCAGCTGCACCTCGTGGAATTCCTCAAATCGAAGTAACATTTGATATCGACAAGAACGGTATCGTGTCTGTTAAGGCCAAAGACCTTGGAACTCAAAAAGAACAAACTATTGTCATCCAATCTAACTCAGGTTTGACAGACGAAGAAATCGACCGCATGATGAAAGATGCAGAAGCAAACGCTGAAGCAGATAAAAAACGTAAAGAAGAAGTAGACCTTCGTAACGAAGTAGACCAAGCAATCTTTGCGACTGAAAAGACAATTAAAGAAACTGAAGGCAAAGGCTTCGATGCAGAACGTGACGCTGCCCAAGCTGCCCTTGATGACCTTAAGAAAGCTCAAGAAGATAACAACTTGGACGATATGAAAGCAAAACTTGAAGCATTGAACGAAAAAGCTCAAGGACTTGCTGTTAAACTCTACGAACAAGCCGCAGCAGCGCAACAAGCTCAAGCAGGAGCAGAAGGCGCACAAGCCACAGGAAACGCAGGCGATGACGTCGTAGACGGAGAGTTTACTGAGAAATAAGATGCAAAGCCCGTTAAAACCTCACAGTGAAAATAGGAAATCTGACGCAGAAACTTTAGTTTCTAGGAAGATTTGTCTTTTTCACCAAGAGGTTAGGGAGTGCTCGATTTAGCATTACTAGTTTGATTTTTAAAACTCGAACGTCGTAATGATAGGAAGAAATCCAGAGGTTGCAACCCAGCCTCTGTTTTTCGATAAAATAGAGGATGTTGCGTATGAAAAAAGTACTTTGTATCATTTATCCTAATTTTTCTCTTTATGAGATAACCACTTTAACGAGTACTTTAGCTCTGTCTTTTGATATCACGATTGATTATGTAGCTTCTGAGAATTCGATGGTGGTCTCTGAGGATGGTTTGCCCTGTCAACCGACGAAAACATTGGATCAGATCCGCATAGAAGATTATTCTTGTGTGATTTTGCCAGGAATGGTAAATATAGGTTCTACTCTACAAGATGAGAAATTGATCTCGTTTTTGAGAAGTCTTAATGAGCAGGATATCCTAATTGCAGCCATTTCTTCAGCGCCTCTTTTATTGGCGAAAGCAGGCTTGTTGAACGACACGAAATTTACAGGTGGAATTTGGCAAAACTTCTTTGATTATTTTGAATTTCTTCCACGTGAGAATTTCCAACCGAAAGTTCTTGTCCAAGATAAACAAATCATTACGGCTATTGGTTTTGCACATCAAGAGTTTGCAAGAAAAGTGATTTTCGGTTTAGGGTTGGCAGAGAATACGGACAACTATTTTAAAGAACAGAACGAGTATGCTGAAGAGGATTTGATATTTACTCTATCAGATGAAGAGTTTAATCAAGTAAAGCAGAGTATAGAAAACAGCCTCTAAAGATTTACATGAAAATTATAGAAAGGAATAAGGGTGTTCAGGGAATTGAACTCACACTCTGAGCTTTCTTACTCAATATAAAAGAAAGGAATTGAACCCGACCTAGATTGAGGTTTTATTCCGCAATATTAACAGAAAGGAATAAGGGTGTTCGAGTAACTGAACACGGGCTACGGACTGTGCCAAAAAGATAGTTTTTCTAGGACGCAAGCGTCCGTCGTCAAAACTCCTTTTTTGGCTGTGTCCGGCTGACGCCCTTTGTATCTTGAATTATGAACAATACTGAATTTTATGATCGTCTGGGGGTGTCAAAAAACGCTTCGGCAGACGAGATCAAAAAGGCTTATCGTAAGCTTTCCAAAAAATATCACCCAGATATCAATAAGGAGCCTGGTGCTGAGGAAAAGTACAAGGAAGTTCAAGAAGCCTATGAGACTTTGAGTGACGACCAAAAACGTGCTGCCTATGATCAATATGGTGCTGCAGGAGCTAACGGTGGCTTTGGTGGTGCTGGTGGTTTCGGCGGTTTCAACGGAGCAGGTGGCTTCGGTGGTTTTGAGGACATCTTCTCAAGTTTCTTCGGCGGAGGAGGTGCTTCGCGTAATCCAAACGCTCCTCGTCAGGGGGATGACCTCCAATACCGTGTGAATTTGACTTTTGAAGAAGCTATTTTTGGAGCTGAAAAAGAAGTTAAATACAACCGTGAAGCAAGCTGTCGTACATGTAATGGCTCTGGTGCTAAGCCAGGAACAAGTCCAGTCACTTGTGGACGCTGTCATGGTGCTGGTGTCATTAACGTTGATACACAAACTCCTCTTGGTATGATGCGTCGTCAAGTAACCTGTGATGTCTGTCATGGTCGTGGAAAAGAAATTAAAGATCCATGTACAACATGTCACGGAACAGGTCATGAAAAACAAGCCCATAGTGTACATGTAAAAATCCCTGCTGGTGTGGAAACTGGTCAACAAATTCGCTTAGCTGGTCAGGGTGAAGCAGGATTTAACGGTGGACCATACGGTGACTTGTACGTGGTGGTTTCTGTGGAAGCCAGCGACAAGTTTGAACGTGAAGGAACGACTATCTTCTACAATCTCAACCTCAATTTTGTTCAAGCAGCTCTTGGTGACACAGTTGATATCCCAACTGTTCATGGTGATGTTGAATTGGTTATCCCAGAGGGAACTCAGACTGGAAAGAAATTCCGCCTACGTGGCAAGGGAGCTCCTAGCCTTCGTGGTGGTGCAGTTGGTGACCAATACGTTACTGTTAATGTCGTAACACCGACAGGCTTGAACGACCGCCAAAAAGCAGCTTTGAAAGAATTCGCAGCTGCTGGTGATTTAAAAGTCAATCCAAAGAAAAAGGGCTTCTTTGACCATATTAAAGATGCATTTGAAGGAGAATAAAGCAAAAAGAGCCGTCGGGCTCTTTTTACTTATCTTCAATTTCCTGTGTTTCTTTGATCACAGCTAGTCTAGTCTGGATATCCTTTTCCAAGACCTTAAACTTGTAAGTCAGGTCTTCTTGGTATTCCTTGATGAGTTCTTTTTGCTGGTCGATGATTTGCAGGCTATTTTGGATAATATCCACATCGTCCTTGATAGCTTGAACGCGGTCAGTTGTATTCAAGACTTCATCTGTGATGGTTTGACGATTTTTTGTGACCAGATAACTTCCGGCTGCAGCTCCTGCAAATAGCAGTAGGTTGGATAATTTCATGGCAACTCCTTAGGCGTTTTTGATGGTTTCAGCGACTTGAGCAAGTTTGTCAAAGTCTGGTTCGTGGGCGATAAAATCAATCTTGAGGTCATCGTCCGCACCGTAACGAGGTACAAGGTGAACGTGGGTATGAAAGACGGTTTGACCAGCGATTTCTTCGCAGTTGGCAATGATATTCATGCCAGCAGCCTTGGTAGCTTTCATGACTTTTTGAGCCACTTTTGGCACTTGGGCAAAGAGTTGGCTGGCGCTAGTAGCGTCCATTTCCAAAAGATTACGATAGTGTTCTTTTGGCACGACCAAGGTATGTCCTGGTGTCACTTGAGAGATATCAAGAAAGGCAAGAACCTGCTCATCTTCATATACTTTTGAAGCAGGGATTTCCCCTGCGATGATTTTACAAAAAATGCAATCTGACATAAAATCTACCTCTACTGTATTGAATTTTGATATAATATAGCTACATTATACCAGATTTGGAGAAAATATGTTAGAAATTAAAAATCTGACAGGTGGCTATGTCCATGTCCCTGTCTTGAAAGATGTGTCTTTTACTGTTGAAAGTGGACAGTTGGTTGGTTTGATTGGTCTCAATGGTGCTGGGAAATCAACGACAATCAATGAGATTATCGGTCTGTTGACACCTTATAGTGGTTCCATCAATATCAATGGCTTGACCCTGCAAGAAGATGCGACTAGCTACCGCAAGCAGATTGGTTACATTCCCGAGACACCTAGCCTGTATGAGGAATTGACCCTCAGAGAGCATATCGAAACAGTTGCCATGGCTTATGGTATTGAGCAAAAAGTGGCTTTTGATCGAGTAGAAGCTTTGTTAAAAATGTTCCGTCTGGACCAGAAATTAGACTGGTTTCCAGTTCATTTTTCAAAAGGGATGAAGCAGAAAGTCATGATTATCTGTGCTTTTGTGGTGGATCCGAGTCTCTTTATCGTGGATGAGCCTTTCCTTGGTCTTGATCCGTTGGCTATTGCAGACTTGATTCAGCTTTTGGAAGTGGAAAAGCAAAAGGGTAAGTCTATTCTCATGAGTACTCACGTGCTGGATTCGGCGGAGAAGATGTGTGATGCCTTTGTCATTCTCCATAAGGGAGAGGTGCGTGCCAAGGGGAATCTCCTGCAACTGCGCGAAGCCTTTGATATGCCTGAGGCTAGTTTGAATGATATTTACTTGGCTCTGACCAAAGAGGAGGACCTATGAAAGACTTGTTTTTAAAGAGAAAGCAGGCTTTTCGTAAGGAGTGTCTTGGTTATCTGCGCTATGTTCTCAATGACCACTTTGTCTTATTCCTGCTTGTCCTGTTGGGCTTTCTAGCCTACCAGTACAGTCAACTCTTACAACATTTTCCTGAAAATCATTGGCCTATCCTTTTGTTTGTAGGAATTACGTCTGTTTTACTTTTGCTTTGGGGAGGAATTGCCACCTATATGGAGGCTCCAGACAAGCTCTTTCTCTTAGTTGGAGAAGAGGAAATCAAACTCCATCTTAAGCGTCAAACTGGCATTTCCCTAGTCTTTTGGCTCTTTGTACAGACCCTTTTCTTGCTGTTATTTGCGCCTTTATTTTTAGCAATGGGTTATGGCTTACCAGTTTTTCTGGTCTATGTGCTTTTATTGGGGGTAGGAAAATATTTCCTCTTTCGTCAAAAGGCCAGCAAATTTTTTACTGAAACTGGTCTCAACTGGGACTATGTTATTTCTCAAGAAAGCAAGCGCAAGCAAGTCTTGCTTCGTTTCTTTGCCCTCTTTACGCAGGTAAAGGGAATTTCAAACAGCGTCAAGCGTCGTGCCTATCTGGACTTTATCCTAAAGGCTGTTCAGAAGGTGCCTGGAAAGATTTGGCAAAATCTCTATCTGCGTTCTTATTTGCGAAATGGAGACCTCTTTGCTCTCAGTCTCCGTCTGCTCTTGCTTTCCTTGCTGGCGCAGGTCTTTATTGAGCAAGCTTGGATTGCGACAGCAGTGGTAGTGCTGTTTAACTACCTCTTGCTCTTCCAGTTACTGGCCCTCTATCATGCCTTTGACTACCAGTATTTGACCCAACTCTTTCCACTGGACAAGGGGCAAAAGGAAAAAGGCTTGCAGGCGGTAGTTCGAGGATTAACCAGTTTTGTCTTAGTGGTGGAATTAGTTGTAGGCCTTGTGACCTTCCAAGAAAAACTTGCCCTTCTAGCCTTGCTGGGTGCTGGTTTGGTTTTACTAGTCTTGTACTTACCTTATCAGGTCAAACGTCAGATGCAGGACTAATATTGCTTATATGATATTAAAAAAGAAGTTGAATTCAGTTTGTCTCAACTTCTTTTATTTTCTACAAGATAATGGTTGGTCCGTAGAGACTCAACTTGGTCTTGACTTGGTCAAAGTGGAAGCGGTCATAGGCCCGCCAAGCGGCGCGTGTAGGAGCATCTGGATTGAGGGCGCTGAGTCCCATGAGAAGACTGGAAGTCTGGTAGAATTTTTCCAGTTCAATCAAGACGCGATTATCCACAGTCTCAGCCTTGGCTAGAAAACCAAGAATAGAGTTTAATTGCTCCTGAAAGCGGACGTCGTCAGCTGTTGCCTGTTTGCATGCTTGGTAGGCTTTGTTTAAGTCCGTAATCAAAGTCTGAGCTGTTTTGATTGGGTCTGTCATTTACGTGACCTCCTATATAATTTATATTTTAAGGTAAGGGATTGTGTAAATCTCCTAGTGAGGCACCTATATTATTAGCAACATTGCCAACTATGTTGCCCCAATCAATGATACATTTACCATTATCAAGATTAGCTTTATTATATGAATATCCATTTCTACATAGTACATTATCGCTAATTATATGAAACGGAGAATACCATCCATATGGAATACTACCGCCATTTATATGAGAAAGTTCGATTGATGTTAATTGTTTTGTTTTATTTGACTTGGCCATAATTTTCTCCTTGTTATATTTACGTCAATTGCAATAGAGTATATTTATAGGGTGTTAATCATGGTGGATGTGAATAAATCATATGCAGCCCTCCTTTTTTGATGATTTTTAAAGTTATTGCAAACATAATCTTTCTATAATCATAGTTTATCACTTTTAACTCTTTTTTTTTTATTCAAATCTTTAATTGTCATTGAAATGTCTTGAATTGCGCTGAGTGAATTTTATGATAAAATAGTGGTAAGATTATCATGCTTATTTGAGGAACAAGCTACCTTTCAGGAGCGTTGAAGGCCTGTTTAGGATTGGGTGTGCTTGTGTTAGATTTTTTCTGTTATTCTTTTCTTAGGAGGAGAATCCAATGAAACATATGATTATTCAGACACAGAAAACAGTCTATAAAGTAAACGTCGACGATGTCTACTATATCCAAACACATCCAACTAAAGCCCATACTGTACAGATTGTTACAGAAGAAGCTAGTTTTAATATGGTTCAAAATTTAAGTAATCTTGAGAACCAATATGGGGAAACCTTGATGAGATGTCATCGAAATTGTTTGGTTAATCTTGATAAAGTAAAATCGATTGATTTTCAAGAAAGAATCCTTTTTCTTGGAGAAGAAGGTCAATACGCTGTCAAGTATGCCAGACGTCGCTATAGAGAAATTCGTCAAAAATGGTTGAAAGAAGGAGAGTAAGAAGATGAGAATATTTGTTTTAGAAGATGATTTTTCCCAACAAGATAGAATTGAAACAACGATTGAGAAACTCTTGAAGGAACATCATATCACTCCCAGTTCTTTTGAAGTTTTTGGCAAACCAGACCAGCTGCTGTCAGAGGTGCATGAGAAGGGAGCCCATCAGCTATTCTTTTTGGATATTGAGATTCGAAATGAGGAGATGAAGGGGCTGGAAGTGGCTAGAAAAATTCGGGATCGAGATCCTTATGCTCTCATCGTCTTTGTGACGACTCACTCGGAGTTTATGCCCCTGTCCTTTCGCTACCAAGTGTCTGCTTTGGACTACATTGATAAGGCTCTTTCGGCAGAGGAGTTTGAATCTCGTATCGAAACAGCCCTTCTCTATGCCAATAGTCAAGACAGTAAAAGTCTGGCGGAAGATTGCTTTTACTTTAAATCAAAATTTGCCCAATTCCAGTATCCTTTTAAAGAGGTTTACTATCTTGAAACGTCGCCCAGAGCCCATCGTGTTATTCTCTATACCAAGACGGACAGGCTGGAATTTACAGCGAGTTTAGAGGAGGTTTTCAAGCAGGAGCCCCGTCTCTTGCAGTGCCACCGCTCTTTTCTCATCAATCCTGCAAATGTGGTGCATTTGGATAAGAAAGAAAAACTCCTTTTCTTTCCCAATGGTGGAAGCTGTATGATAGCGCGTTATAAGGTCAGGGAAGTGTCTGAGGCCATCAATAACTTACACTGAGCTAGGAGAGTTTATGAACATTGCTTGGATATTGTTGTATTCACTTATTATTAATGGACTAAAAATTGTCATATTCTTTAAGGTAGATGGAATTAGTCTCACTTTCGATAGAATTTTTAAGGCCTTTCTTTTAAAATTTCTTCTGGCAGCAATTTTTACAACTTTTAAATTTTTAGTCCTGACTGACTATCTCTCATACTTAATAGAACCTTTGTTCGGCATAGGTTTGTCTTTCTTATTGTTAAGAGGGCTTCCTAAAAAACTCCTTTTCTTTTATGGTCTCTTTCCAATGATATTGGTGAATCTCTTTTATAGAGGAGTCTCCTATTTTGTACTTCCATTTTTGGGACAAGAAATTGTAGATAAAGATAGCAATCCTATCTTTTTATTGATTATGATATTCGTTTGCTTCATAGTTTTAGTCTTTTTGAAATGGTTGGACTATGATTTCACTAGATTGAGAAGGGAGATTCTAGATAAAGATTTTCAAAAGTCTCTTACTAAGATTAACTGGGCAATGGGGGCTTATTATCTAGTGATGCAAAGTCTATCTTACCTTGAATATGAACAAGGTATTCAATTAAGGACTGTTCGCCATTTCATCCTAGTCTTTTACCTACTCTTTTTTATGGGAATTATCAAGAAGTTAGATACCTATTTGAAGGACAAACTCCGTGAGAGACTGAACCAAGAGCAGGCCTTGCGCTATAGAGATATGGAACGCTATAGTCGGCATATAGAGGAACTTTACAAGGAAGTACGGGGTTTTCGCCATGACTACACCAACCTCTTGACTAGTTTACGTCTGGGTATTGAAGAGGAGGATATGGAGCAGATAAAAGAGGTCTACGATTCCGTCTTAAAGGATTCCAGTCAGAAATTGCAGGACAATAAATATGATCTTGGCAGATTGGTAAATGTTCGTGACCGTGCCCTCAAAAGTCTCCTAGCAGGGAAATTTATAAAAGCCAGAGATAAGAAGATTGTCTTTAATGTCGAAGTTCCTGAGGAGATTCAGGTCGAGGGGATGAGCCTGCTTGATTTTCTAACCATTGTGTCTATCCTTTGTGATAATGCCATTGAAGCTAGTGCAGAGGCTACTCAACCTCATGTTTCAATTGCCTTTTTAAAAAATGGAGCACAGGAGACCTTTATCATTGAAAACTCCATCAAAGAGGAGGTCATCGATCTTTCTGAAATCTTCTCCTTTGGAGCAAGTTCTAAAGGGGAGGAGAGAGGAGTTGGTCTTTATACTGTCATTAAGATTGTTGAAAGTCATCCTAATACCAGTCTAAATACCACCTGTCAAAATCAAGTCTTTCGTCAGGTGCTTACTGTGATACCTATAGAATGATGAAAAATAAGACCGAGAGTTTTTGTTTCTCGGTCTTATTTTTTATAGTTGTATTGGTTGATTAAATCCTTTTGTATTGTTTTGTTCAATTAGATTAAATCTATATAATAAATCTTCCCACCATCCTCCACCTGTAATCTGGTTGAGTTCGGTAGTTGTTAGTTCTTGAAATGAAGTTAGGTTTTGTTTCTTATCCATGTTATGATTCTCCTGTTTTATAAGATAATAAATAGTTATAGAGTGTTATCTGAAAATTAATCAGAATGGGTTAACATTTTATCTTTGAAATAATCAAAATATGTTTTCTTTGCAGTTACACTAGTGACGCGACCTTGTAAGCCATATTGGATGAGTTTACTATCCTCGTTAGATAGTTTTGCAAGAGCGGTTAATTTAAAGAGATTTCCTTGCTCTGTTCTGGTAGGAGTTTGATCAATTGTCTGAAGTTGGCCGATGATGGTAATGCCGTGATTTCCAATCTTCTCCAGTTTTAATCTTACAGTTTGTCCTTTATCTAGTAGAGGTAGATAGTCAGAAGATACGTAGTAAGTGATTAGTACTTCTCTTGTATCTGTGATGACAGGAAATATTTGAGCAATTTCTGTACCAGTTGGAATTCTATTTTTACCTTCAAATTCACTGTTTAAGTGAATGATACCTTTACTTGGAGCGGTTAAAGTATTGTTTTCCAAACGCTGTGTCGCTTGATCTAGTTGTACTTTTAATTCTGTTAATTGATTCTCCACGGTTAGTTGTTGCTGTGAGGCTGTCTGTAAAAACTGAGTGCGGAGTACTTCAATTTTGGTTACTAAACTATTATCATAAGTTGCTACACTTCCGATACCAGCTTGCTGAATTTTGAGGCTTGCGATAGATGTTTCAAGACCTGCAATACTTTGATTAATTTGAGATAAAAATGGCTCATCTGCAGTTCCCTGTGTTTGTCCTTGTGAGGCTACAAGATAACGATTCAAAATTGACTGGTGCGGATTGCCAGTTGGTAAGCGAGCTCTGTTATTTATGATAGCATCTCTCAGCTCTTGATATTCTCCAATTTGTTGTTGAACTTTTGTAATTTCTTGTTCGATGGCTGATGAACTGCTATTGGCAAGATTGGCTTGATTTGAAACCTCAGTGTTAGTCTTTGTGATACCCAGTTCAATATCATGGGATTGTTTAGTAAAATTCCTAAAGGTATTATGGTAGCCAAACTCATCCTCGCCAGAAAAAAGATCAGTCGCTTTTTCTAAGCTTTGTTTCAAAATTCCAAGTCCTTCTTTTTGCTTCTCAAGTCTGTGTAGTTGAGTTTCTAAGGCAGTTTTCTGACTTTCTTCCATTGTTTCAGAGTATTTGATGAGTAAGTCCCCTTTTTCAACTACTTGATTTGCCACTAAATGATTAGCAAGGATAGGATTATCACTTGTTGACTGAATAGATGCAATGACACTTGTAGGGGCGATTTCTCCTTGGGAAGTGACAGTAATTTCTTTTGTGGCAACAAGGGAGAAAATCAAGATGAAAGTAAGTAGTAATGAAAGAGGTATAATTAACACTGTCGCATAGTTATGGTAACGTCTCTGATAAAACTCGACGCTTCTAAAAAGATTAGGATTCATGACATTCTCCTTATTTATTGAACAGATGATGGTAGAAACCTTGCGCCTGCATTAACTCTTGGTGGCTACCAACTTCAATGATTTTCCCCTGGTCAAGAACAATGACACGGTTGGTTCGTTCGGCTATACTGAGACGATGGGCTACAAAGAGAATGGTTTTATCAGTGAGGGACATAAGATTATCTATAACTTTTTTCTCAGTCAAGACATCAAGACCGCTAGTAGCTTCATCTAGTATTAGAACAGGAGCTTTAGTTAAAAGAGCACGAGCGAGAGCGATTCGTTGCTTTTGTCCTCCTGATAGACCAGCTCCATCAGAGAGCTGAGTTTGATAGCCCATAGGCATTCTTTCAATGTCTTGACGGATTTCAGCTAATTCACAAGCTCTTAGAATATCTTCTTGGCTAATCATATGATTACCGCCCAAGGTTAAATTTTCCAAGATAGAGCCATTAAAGATATAGGCTTGTTGGGGTAGGTAATTAATATGACGGCGCAAGACTTTCTTATCAATGTTTTTAATATCCTGATGATTGATGGAAATATGTCCTTTGTAGGGTTCAAAGAAATTGACAATCATTTTGGCTAAAGTTGTTTTACCAGAACCACTGACTCCAACTAGGCTAACCTTATCTCCTTGTTTAATCGTGAGATTAATATCTGTTAAGGTATCTCGTCCAAAACCATACTTATAAGAAAGGTCATCAAATTCAATATCGCCCATCAAAAAATGTGAATGAACAGGGTTTTCTTGAACTTGAAATTCAGATTCGACTAGATAGACTTCGTTCAAACGGTTATTAGCGACTTTCGCAGATTGGAGTTTGGTTTGGAGATTGATAATATTTTCCATAGGAGTTGTAAAGTAAGAAAGAAGTGTGTTAAAGGTAATCAGCTGACCGATAGAAATTTTACTCGACATGACTAATTGAGCGCCAAACCATAGGATAAGGATATTCAGAACTAATTTTGTTCCCTGCTTTAAACTCGTTTGTAAAATAGAATATTTACTGAGCTTAAAGGATTTTTCCAAATAATCTACAAATTCGCTGTCTATATTTTGATAGCGATTTTCTTCACTCGTGAGCGACTTTATAGTTTCAATCCCGTTGATATCTTCGATAATGGCAGAACTAACCATAGAATTACTTTGCATGACATCATGGTTCATTTTTTCAAAAGGCTTCATAAAAGAAAAGATGATGACCATGTATATAGGAATGGAAATAAGAGAAAGAAGGAAGAGATTAGGGTTTTGTGCCAGTAAGACGCCCCCTACAAGAATCAGAATGGAAACATCCAGAAAAAGAGAAAGAATGGTAGAAGCCAAGGCATCTATAATAGAGTTGGCATCTGTGAACCGTGAAATAATTTCCCCTGTACGACGTGTCGCAAAGAAAGACATAGGAAGTTCAAAAATATGGCGAATATAGGATAAAATCACATCAATGCTTAATCTCTGACTCAGAACAGTTAGGAGATAATCACGGGAGAAGCTCATGACTTGCTGGAGGATATAGGTGATAACCAGACCAACTGAGATAATTCCTAAAGTTGATCTCATCTGATTTGGGATGTATTCATCCAAGATTCCTTGGAGATAATAAGAACCACCTATATTGATAATAGTGACCAATAAGCTTGAGAGAACAATATAAGCAATAAGAGATTTTTGTTTGAAAATCAGAGGAAGGAAGCTTAGTAGACCATTCTTTTTATCTTTATGGGGTTGATAGCTAGGTTTGGGAGCTAGAAAAATAGTTACTCCAGTCCATTCAGAGAAAAAGCGTTCTTTTGACATTTTGGTGATTTTTACAGAAGGATCAGGATCACCAATAATCAGATAGTCTTTCTTTGTTTGATAGACAACATAGTAATGTTGGAGTTTTCCTTCTTTGTTAACGTGAACGATAAATGGATAGGGGACATCACTCATGTCAAAGAGAGTTTTATCTGCTTGAACAGGTCTTGTTTCAAAGCCCATTTCATCAGCGGCTTTTACAATGCCAAGAGCAGTCGTCCCTTCTTTATTGGTCTTTGCAAGTTCTCTTAAGTGAGCTAGAGAAAAATCTGAACCATAGAATTTAGCAATCGAGGCTAAGGCAGCAACACCGCAGTCTCTAGCATCTATTTGAGGAACAAATGTACGTTTATAAGAAGTCATTGGCAATTCCTTTCATTTTCATATAGTAGATAGGTATATTATGCCATAAAAATAAGTTCATATTTTATGAAATCTTGAATAGTCATTGAAACTTCCTGAATGGTAAAAAAGTGATTAGAAATTATCTTTAAAAAAAATTTAGAGGTGGTTTTAAATAAAAAAGCTAATTTAAGACGTTTCGATGACAATTCAAGATTTGGATGAAAAAAATTAATAAACGGTGATATACTAAACTTGTCAAGGTTGCAACAAGACAAAAAATAAAAATAAAAATAAAATGGAGGTATTCATCATGATTTTACAATCTTCTGTATCCTTAAAAATTCTTGATGAGGATACACTTTCTGATATAGAAGGCGGAATTGCTTGGTGGGTTGGTCCAGCAGGATTTTTTGCTTATGGGATATTAGCTGGTTATACTGATGAGAAATGTATGATTGATAATGGAAATCACTGGTATTGTGTTAAGCTACCATAGAAGAAGGAGTAAAACAATGAAATATATAAAGGTATTAACAGATTCAAATTTAGAAAGAATACAAGGAGGAGACGATTTGATAAATTTTTATGAATTGGGAGAAAAAATAGGAAGATATTTAGCACACCCTCATCCAAATTCGGTTACTCTTCCAATGTGTTACGAATATGGTCCAGCTTATCCGGCGCCTGTTTTACCATGTAGAAAGTAGGGAAATAGAATGGGAAAAGTTACTATTATAGAATTATCGGAACTAGAATTGATTTATGGTGGTGACAGTCATGGTTCAATATTTCATCCTGACACTTGGGTGAGATATTTTGAATATGCTTTAACTCACCCGGGAAAAGGAGGGAATCTCCCTTTATGTGAAAACTATACACCTGCGTATCCAGGAAAAATTTTACCACAATGTTAAATTTTTATAAAACTATAGTTGAAAACACCTCAGGTTAAAGACAAAGTTTTATTATACTGTGTTTAGGTAAATTCGAATGATAGGTAAAGTTATCTGAGGAACTACTCTAGAAAAAAAGGAAATTCTAAACTTAGATTCGATTATATAGTCTCAAATATCCTAAGTATTGAAATTAGCCGTTTTCTGGTGCTTTATAGTAAGGTGGAGGAGTTTGTTAGTTTCAAACTTTGCTCGTAATGATTTGAAAAATTCCAATTTTCTTGTAGAAATTCACAAAAATTTAGATTGTCTATGTTTGGAATATCAGTAAAATGTATTTATAGAGAAAAAAATTTTGAAGTTTAAGTTTTTAGTTACTTCAATTAAAGAGAGGTTGTATTTATGACTATTTTTAACAAATGTCATGCTGTGTTTGTTGGATTTTTAGCCTTTATAACAGTTACTACAGTAGGTTATACCATCAATCAAGGAGATTTTTTTCAAAACGAGTACCTATTTATTATCACAAAGACTTTCTGGATTTCACTGAGTGTTGCCTATGCGAAATGGTTTGATATGGTTTCGCTAAGAAGGTTAACGAAGAAAGAAATTCTACTTTTTATTGGAAGCTTTCTTATTTGTGTGCTGGTAAATATAGGTTATTATAGTTTTTTTACAGTCTCTTCTGGTGCTAGATATCAACACCTTGAGGCTACTAGTACAGGAATTTCCTTATCCTTTATTGCAAGCGTGACAGTTTTTGGGCCTATTCTGGAGGAATTTGTTTTCAGAGGTATCCTTCAAGGTGCGGTTTTTGAAAATTCTTGGTTGGGGCTTATACTGACTGCCTCTCTCTTCTCTTTCCTGCATGCTCCTTATGATGTTCCTTCGTTTATCTATTATCTATTTGGAGGTTTCATGCTGGGCTTTGCTTATAAAAAGAGTCAAAATCTATCGGTGCCTATTTTAGTTCATATCTGTTACAATTGTTTATCATTCTTGTAGTATATGTAAGTAACCAATATGATATAATATTGGATAAAAAATCTTAAAAAATAGGGAAATGGATACTATTACTGTTTAGATTAATAATATTAAATGATGTCACAATTTGAGATTGTGGATACTGAGAATTTTGCGAAAGTTGAAGAAGGTTTCGGAGGTTGGGAAGAGGAAGCTTTTCAAAAAAATTATATGGTTTGATTGGATAATCATCTGCGCATTCTAATGGTGGTTCTTAATACTTTTTTCGTAACTAATATCAAGTTTAGTCTGATTGGAACAGTTGTAGGAGGATTCGCTGGTTATGGAATGTATGTTCTTGGCTATCTAGGAGATTATCTTGACCTTACAAATCATAGAGTTGTTTCTGCTAAAACATTTCACAAAAGTTATCAAATTTTAGAAAATGATTAGATGTCATTTAATTGTAATGGAGAAAGCAATGAAAAAAATATTTTTTAAAAAACGGACCATCTTCCTTGCGAGATTGTTCCTAGGTCAGTTTCCCGTGCTTGTCTCTACTTATCTGTTTCTATCTCGTCAGTTTTTAAATTTTTCCGTAGTTTTCCAATTTCTTTTAGTAGTTATTAACTTGGCTTCTATTTTGGCTACTGTTTATCTCACTAGGGAAATGAGGATAAGAGAATTTGAAGATGATGATTTTGTTAGTCCTAGAACCAATCAACTCATGTTCATCGGCTTGACAGGCTTTATGTCTATTATTTGTTTGTATAGAGGTATCATAGCAACAGAAGCCTACCAACAAATAATCGCATATATTGGCGCTGTTCTCTGCTTAATTATCATGCTTCTGCTTATGTGGGGCTTGAAGTATTATAAAAAGTAGAGCTTAATAAAGTATAAAGGGGTAAGTGTTTTCGAAATACTTACCCTTTTATAATGAAGTTTTTGCAATTCAAGATGTTTTGATGACCATTTAAGATTTATATGAATTTGTAATCTTAAATAAGGTAAGATAAAAATAACAAATGTAAAGGAGTATTCTTATGAAGAATCAAAAGATAAAATCGCTATTACTTGTACCACTTGTATTTGCATCTATTACTACGGGTGTTGTATATGCAGAAGAACAGCCTACTACTTCATCTATCCAGGCGAATGATAGTTCTGTTGTGACACCAGATTTGCCATCGGCTAAGGAAAAGGTGGAGCACAAACCTTCTGTTGTAACCCCAGAAGAGTATGAGAAGAATGTTACGGACTTTAAAAAGATAGATATTGAAGCTGTACGTCAATCTTTTACAGAGGATCAATTGGAACATACTATTTATTTTGGTAGAAAAACTTGCTCTCATTGTCGTCAATTTTCTCCTGAATTGAAAGAATTTAATAACTTGATTGAAAAGAAGTTAGAGTATTATGATTTGGACGGTAAGGATTTTGATGGGGAAGCGAGAGAGTTTCTATTTAAAAAAGTCGGTATTCCAGGAACACCAACAATTTTGTATTTAAAAAATGGACATCCGATATCTGGATGGGTTGGTGGCGGAGCAACTGCACAACAGGTGTATGATTATATGTACTCGAGAAATTCACCTAAGCAAACAGAGACAGTGAAACCTTCTGAGGAAACAGTAACTGAAAGTGTCCGTGATGAGAAAACCAGAAATGACAGCATGAGTATTAGTAATAAAGTTGTAAGTGACAGCAAAGGTATGAGTGATGAAAAAAGAACCGAAATGAAAATATCCAATGATAATCCCAATTCTAATAGTGAAAATAGTGGGAAAGTGGAGAGTACAAACTCAACTTCTAAAGCTAAAACTACTCAATCTGGCAATTTAGCAATGTTAGACAATAAGAATCAATTGGAAACTCCCAAACCTATTTTTGATGTTGCTCAAGAAAATAAAACTCCTTTAACCGATGTTAAGGATGCTGATTATGTAAGCGAATCTATTACTTCGAATGAAAAATTATTACCGAAAACAGGAGAGGAAGAAAGTTACCAACTGATTTGGCTGGCTGTCGCATTTTTTATGGCTTCTATAATGATTAAAGTGAAACAAAAAATTTATAAATAAAAATAGATGGTAAACAGGTGCAATGATATTATTTGTTTGTAATAACATATGGCTAACCTTTGCCTATAGACAAGAGTGAGAAGATAGGTGTATTTAGTTTATATATAAAAGATTATAACTGTATATGAAATGAATGGTAAATAGTTAGTATTAGCTGAAGTAGAAAATCGAAAATGAAAGGAAAATTATCATGAGTAAGAATAGTAGAACAGAAAAAGCTAGAGTAACAGAAAGTGCAGATTTTGGAGCATATTTTTTAATTTTAGCAGTTGTAGCCGTCGGGGCGCTTGCTTATTTTTCAGAAGATTTTGGGCCAAGGTGGGCAAAAGTTATAGAAATAGTCGGAGCGCCGTTTTCTTTAGGTTTAGGTTTTTTTGCTTTTGATAAAGGTTTTGAAATGCTGAACGATTATAAAAAGAATAAAAGAAAAGAAGACGACGAGGAAGAAAAAAACAACAATCAGAACTAAAAAATGTAAAATAAAGGGGTAAAAAATGGCGAGTAAAAAGAAGTTACTTGGAGAAGAGTTTGGGAAGATGGTGTTGTCAAGGACGATAGCAACCTATGAAAAAGTAATCAACGCTGAAAAATAACATTTTCAGATGAAAAGATGGAGGAGTTAGACAACATACTATCTAATGGAATGGGGTTGCTTGATGGAGTACAAGCATACGATATTCTAACAGGACGAAAATAAAAAAAGTATTCCTCGTGAATACAAAAACAATGTTTCAATTTGCAGAAGCTAACAGATAAATTTTCTCTTTATCCAGCCTGACTTTTAATAAGTTGGATGTTATATTATTTGAGGTATCCTATATGAATAAGAAATCCTTTTTTATCATCTGTTCTACGTTGATCATAGCATCAAATCTTCTCATGATTTCCGTGGTGAACAAGGGAGAAGAAACGGGGAGCAACCTGTTTGTGATTGCTATAGCCTGTGTTATGCTACCAGTCTTTTTATATGCAGTTGAAAACCAACTGACTTCATTAATAAGAGGAGAATCCATACTTCTGATTCAGTTGACAGTTATATCCCTACTCCGTCTTATCAACAGAATAGAGAGGACGCCTGAAATCTTCAACATTATTATTACCCTTCTCGCTTTGGCAAGTGGGACAGCTGCTATCCTTGTTGCGATTATGAGAATATATGAGAACATACGGAAGTGAGGGTGAGTAGTTTTCTATTTTGTATTTTCACATTGTCAAGTTCCCCCAGGGCAAGTATGTTTTCCATGCTTGCTTTTTAAATTTTTTAACAATTCAAGATGTTTTGATGACCATTTGTGATTTGGATGGAAAATTTTAAAAAATAGTAGTATACTAACCTTATTAAAGTTGTAATAGGACGAAAGTAAAAAGAGGTATTCCTCGTGAATGCAAAAACAATGTTACCATTGGCTATTATGCTTGCTTAAAGGCTTGAGCCTGTGTACTTGGAGGTAATTATGGATTTCAAAACTTTTCTTATTGTTTTTGTTGTTGGCATGTTTGTTTCTTTTATTACTTCTTTAATTAGGGAAAAATTTTTAAAATCTCCAAATAAGAATAAAGATAGATCTAATTAGATAAAAAGATTTTTTATCGCTAGTTTAATCTACAGTGGAGTTTCTTTAATATTGTTTCGCCTGTTAAAATGATATGTGATAGCAGGATAAAAAATCTACAAATTAAGTTGGTATCAATATGGTGTAAAGGGCAAGTATGTTTTTCATGCTTGCTTTTTTAATTTTTAACAATTCAAGATGTTTTGATGACCATTTATGATTTCAGTGATCCAAGGTCAAAATGAGTGCTATACTAGCAGTGTAAAGGTTCTAGCTCAACTCAGATAAAGAATACATTTAGGAGGAAATTTTATGAAGAAAAAAATACTTGTCATTTTCATCTTGTATCTAATCATGTCCATCTTTCTTTATCCGCTTAGGGAGAGTATTTGGTATCATTTATTTTATACCATAGCCTATGTGATTGCAGTTATGATTTATTTTGCTTTAATGAAAAAGAAAGGAGCAAAGAAATGAAAACTTTTCTTGCTAAAAAACAGACCATCTTCCTTGCGAGATTGTTCCTAGGGCAGTTGCCCTTACTTATCTCTACTTATCTATTTCTATCTCGTCAGTTTTTAAATTTTTCTTTAATTTTCCAATTTCTTTTAGTGGTTATTAACTTAGCTTCCATTTTGGTCACTGTTTACCTCACTAGGGAGATGAGGATAAGAGAGTTTGAAGATGATGATTTGGTTAGTCCTAGAACCAATCAACTCATGTATATCGGCTTGGCAGGTTTTATGTCTATTATTTGTTTGTATAGAGGTATCACAGCAGGAGAATCCTATCAACAATTAATATCCTATATTGGTGCCATTCTCTGCTTGATTATCATGCTTTTACTCATTTGGGGCTTGAAGTATTATAAAAAGTAGGGAAGAACTTTCTTCTTAATCTGTGACTAGTCTATGGTCTGGCAAGAGGAGGTATTAGGCTAGCTACTGTCTTGTAGATAGTAGGGAGGATTTCTATGAAAAACATCCTATTCTTTTCAAAGCGAGTGCAATTCTTTCTTATTTATTTTTGTTTTTTGGATTGTTTTGGACAACCCAATTTTGGAGCAATTAAATGGTAAGTGGTCTATTATACATCCTTCAAAACCATGTAGTCCTTATGGTATTGGGGGAACTCCAAACTCATGTAATGGTATTTAAAAAGGATTGAAGCTATGAAGGCAAAATATGGGAATCAAATTGTTGATGTTTGGGAAATTGGTCAAGCAACTCCTAAACCAAGTTGGGTAGAGGAAGCTTTTCAAAAAAATTATATGGTTTGGTTGGATAATCATGTGCGCATTCTAATGGCAGGTCTTAACACTTCTCTCGCAACGAATATCAAGTTTGGTCTAGTTGGAACAGCTGGAGGAGGATTCGCTGGTTATGGGATGTATGTTCTTGGTTATCCAGGTGATTATATAGATATCACCAATCATAGAGTTATTTCTGCTAAAACATTTCACAAAAGTTATCAAATTTTAGAAAATGATTAGATATCATTTAATTGTAATGGAGAAAGCTATGAAAAAACACGCTATTCTTTTCAAAACGAGTGCCATTCTTTCTTATTTGTTTCTGTTTTTCGGACTGTCTTGGACGACCCAATTTTGGAGCAATTATTGGGAGTTCTCGTCTTGGGTAGGAAATCTTATCTGGATTCGAAACATCATCAGCCTTCTCTTTATATGCTTGATGATTTGGATTTTGGTCAGGTCGGGCCATGCTTATCTCTTTCGCATCCCTAGGAAAAAGTGGTTGAGCTATTCTGTTCTGACGGTGTTAGCCGCTGTTGTACTTATCTGCTTTAACTATCTGACAGCTAAACACGTTCAGGGGACCAATGAAGGTTGGAATTTGTTTATTGCCTATAGTGAGACAAATTTTGCGGAGTTTGGTGTTTACCTAACCTTAATCGTACTAGGACCTCTGATGGAAGAATTGGTATGTAGGGGATTGCTTCAACATGCCTTCTTTAAGAATTCGAGGTGGGGGCTGGATCTTCTCTTTCCGTCATTCTTATTTGCCTTGCCCCACTTTTCTAGCTTGCCAAGTCTCGCAGATATTTTTGTCTATACGGCAGTGGGCTGTCTATTTGCCTGTCTAACACGTTATACGAAGAGTATCTATCCTTCTTATTCGATTCATATTGTTAATAATATCATTGCAAACTTACCATTTTTGCTGACTTTTTTACACAGAGTCTTGGGGTAAAAAAACCAAGGCTTGCTTTTCAGCCATAGAGGAGGTCATCATGTATAAACACTTATTTTTCCTAGATTCAAAAACCTTAGACTGGTTGACGCCCTATATTCTAGTCTTGGCTTCTGACACCATTGTCTTTAATGTTTTTGTGCTAACCTTTGTATCTGTTGTAGTCTTTTATTTCCTAAATCCCGTGCTATCTTTAACAGCTATCTTCTTAGGGGCTGGCTATGTGGTCGGATTTTGGTTACTCAAATGGTTTGTTTTGGAAAGGTTAGAGCTCAAGGATGACGCGTAGGAAGTCTGTTTGGTGAGGAGGATAATTTTATGGAGTTTTTTGATAAATTTCATGCCTTGTGCATTGGATTTTTAGTACTAATAATTGTCATTACAGTTCCTTATACGATTAACCATGGGGATTTTTTTCAAAATGAATCTGCATTGATTATTGTAAGTCTTCTTGTAACCTCGATGAGTGTTGCTTATGCTAGAAAATTTGAAATGATTTCTTTTGGGATGTTAAGCAAGAAAGACCTTTTGCTTTTCATTGCAATCTTTCTTCTAAGTGTGCTTGAGACGCTGGTTTATATTAAATTCTTTGCTGTTTCTTCTGGCGCAGGAGTTCAACACTTGGCTGAAGTCAGCAGAGGAATTTCTCTGTCTTTGATTTTGACTTCCTCAGTTTTTGGACCAATCCAGGAGGAACTCATTTTCAGAGGACTTCTTCAAGGTGCAGTTTTTGACAATTCTTGGTTAGGGCTTGTGCTAACTTCCTCTCTCTTTTCTTTTATGCATGGTCCTTCTAATGTACCTTCGTTTATTTTTTATCTACTTGGGGGCTTGTTACTGGGCTTTGCTTATAAAAAGAGCCAAAACCTATGGGTTTCTACTCTAGTTCACATGTTTTACAATGCTTGGCCACTCTTATATTATTTATAAAAATCATGAAAAGGTAAGCAGAAGACGGTGCTTGCCTTTTTCAGGCTATAATGATAGCCCCAGCCAATTGAGAGGCCTTTCTTTGAGAATCGGGTGTGGAGCGGTTGACGAATAGGCCAAAAACTAGTAGAATAGTAAGGAAACTTTATACGGAGGAAAGAAATGGATTTGGGTGATAATGAGCTAACACTGACTCCCATACCTGGGAAAAGTGGCAAAGCTTATATGGGTAGCTATCCTGATGGGAAGCGCATCTTTGTAAAAATGAACACCTCTCCAATCCTACCTGGTCTAGCTAGAGAACAAATTGCTCCACAATTATTATGGAGTCGCCGTTTGGCAGATGGGCGTGATATGTGTGCTCAAGAATGGTTGACAGGCAAAATATTGACCCCCTATGATATGAATCGTAAACAAATCGTCAATATTTTAACCCGCCTTCATCGCTCACGTCCATTGATGACACAGTTGAGTCGCTTGGGCTATGCCATGGAAACACCTGTAGATTTACTGCAGTCTTGGCAAGAAACGGCTCCAGATGCTTTGCGTAAAAATCATTTTATCAGTGAAGTGATGGCTGATTTACGTCAGACTATTCCAGGATTTAGAGAGGACTATGCGACCATTGTCCATGGAGATGTACGACATAGTAATTGGATTGAGACAGATAGTGGCTTGATTTATTTGGTAGATTGGGATTCGGTTCGCTTGACCGACCGCATGTTTGATGTGGCCCATATGCTCTGCCATTATATTCCAGAACATCAGTGGAAGGAATGGTTGACCTACTACGGTTACAAGTACAATCAAACGGTATTAAATAAATTGTATTGGTACGGTCAATTGTCTTACTTGAGCCAGATTTCCAAGTATTATATGAACCAAGATTTAGAAAATGTCAATCGGGAGATTCATGACCTGCGTCACTTCCGAGACAAGTATGGAAAGAGAAGATGAGAGTTAGAAATCGTAAAGGGGCGACAGAATTACTAGAGGCAAATCCCCAGTATGTGGTCCTCAATCCCTTGGAAGCCAAGGGGAAATGGCGGGACTTATTTGACAATGATAATCCCATTCATGTGGAAGTTGGAAGTGGAAAGGGTGCCTTTGTTTCAGGTATGGCCAAGCAAAACCCTGATATCAACTATATCGGGATTGATATTCAAAAGTCTGTTTTGAGCTACGCTTTGGACAAGGTGCTTGAAGTTGGAGTTCCTAATATCAAGCTCTTGTGGGTAGATGGTTCTGACTTGACTGACTACTTTGAAGACGGTGAGATTGATCGCTTGTATCTGAACTTTTCAGATCCTTGGCCGAAAAAACGCCATGAAAAGCGTCGTTTGACATACAAGACCTTCTTGGATACCTTCAAGCGTATCTTGCCTGAAAATGGAGAAATTCATTTCAAGACGGATAACCGTGGCTTGTTTGAGTACAGTTTAGTGAGCTTTTCTCAGTATGGCATGAAGCTCAATGGTGTCTGGCTAGATTTGCATGCCAGTGATTTTGAAGGCAATGTCATGACAGAATACGAGCAAAAATTCTCCAACAAGGGGCAAGTTATCTACCGAGTTGAGGCAGAATTTTAAGAAAAAGCCTGAAATCAGGCTGTATAAGTGCTTTTGCTTTACATAAGTTGGCAAACGTGTTATACTAAGAGTAAGAATATGAAAAGTGAGGCGGGGAAATATCTTCGCCTCTTGCTTATGAGGAGGTGGACGCAATCGCAACAATCGTAGAATTAGTCAGAGAAGTTGTAGAACCTGTCATAGAAGCGCCTTTCGAACTCGTTGATATCGAGTATGGAAAGATTGGCAGTGACATGATTCTCAGTATTTTTGTAGATAAACCTGAAGGAATTACCTTGAACGACACGGCAGACTTGACAGAAATTATCAGTCCTGTCCTAGACACCATCAAGCCAGATCCCTTCCCAGAACAATATTTCCTAGAAATCACCAGTCCAGGCTTGGAACGTCCTTTGAAAACCAAGGATGCCGTCGCTGGAGCGGTTGGGAAATACATCCATGTCGGGCTCTACCAAGCCATCGATAAGCAAAAGGTCTTTGAAGGAACCTTGTTGGCCTTCGAAGAGGACGAGTTGACTATGGAATATATGGACAAGACGCGTAAGAAAACCGTCCAAATTCCATACAGTTTGGTATCAAAAGCACGTTTAGCAGTTAAATTATAGAAAAAGAAAGGATAGCTTTTGAGAATTCAAAAGTGAAGAAAACATGAGTAAAGAAATGCTAGAGGCCTTCCGCATTTTGGAAGAAGACAAGGGAATCAAAAAAGAAGATATCATCGACGCAGTAGTAGAGTCGCTTCGTTCCGCTTATCGCAGACGCTATGGTCAATCAGACAGTGTAGCTATTGACTTCAACGAAAAAACAGGTGATTTTACCGTTTATACTGTCCGTGAAGTTGTAGATGAAGTATTTGATAGCCGTTTGGAAATCAGCTTGAAAGATGCTCTTGCCATTAATTCAGCCTATGAGCTTGGGGACAAAATCAAGTTTGAAGAAGCACCAGGTGAGTTTGGTCGTGTAGCAGCCCAATCTGCCAAACAAACCATCATGGAAAAAATGCGCAAGCAAACACGTGCCATCACTTACAATACTTACAAAGAGCATGAACAAGAAATCATGTCTGGTACAGTAGAACGCTTTGACAACCGCTTTATCTATGTCAACCTTGGTAGCATCGAAGCCCAATTGTCAAAACAAGACCAAATTCCTGGAGAAGTTTTTGCTTCTCATGATCGTATTGAAGTCTATGTTTACAAGGTTGAAGACAACCCTCGTGGTGTGAACGTCTTTGTTAGCCGTAGCCATCCAGAAATGATCAAACGTTTGATGGAACAAGAAATTCCTGAGGTCTATGACGGAACTGTTGAGATTATGAGCGTGGCTCGTGAAGCTGGCGACCGTACTAAGGTTGCAGTTCGTAGCCACAATCCAAACGTGGACGCTATTGGTACAATCGTTGGACGTGGTGGTGCTAACATCAAGAAAATTACTAGCAAATTCCACCCAGCTCGCTACGATGCTAAGAGCGATCGTATGGTTCCAATCGAAGAAAACATCGATGTTATCGAGTGGGTAGCAGATCCAGCTGAATTTATCTACAATGCCATTGCTCCTGCAGAGGTTGACCAAGTTATCTTTGACGAAAACGACAGCAAACGTGCTTTGGTGGTTGTTCCTGATAACAAGCTTTCTCTTGCCATTGGTCGTCGTGGACAAAACGTGCGCTTGGCGGCTCACTTGACTGGTTACCGTATCGATATCAAGTCTGCTAGCGAATTTGAAGCCATGGAAGAAGCTGGTTCGGTAGATTTGGAAGCAGAAAACGATACTGTAGAAGAATAAAAGCTGCTAGAGGAGGGAAAGATGAAAACGAGAAAAATCCCTTTGCGCAAGTCTGTCGTGTCCAATGAAGTGATTGATAAGCGGGATTTGCTCCGCATTGTCAAAAACAAGGAAGGACAAGTCTTTATCGATCCGACAGGCAAGGCCAATGGCCGTGGCGCTTATATCAAACTAGACAATGCAGAAGCCCTAGAGGCGAAAAAGAAGAAGGTCTTTAACCGCAGCTTTAGCATGGAAGTGGATGAAAGCTTTTATGACAAGTTGATCGCTTATGTGGATCACAAAGTGAAAAGAAGAGAGTTAGGACTTGAATAAGCAAAAGATAAGTAATCTCTTGGGACTCGCTCAGCGAGCAGGGCGGATCATATCGGGTGAAGAATTGGTGGTCAAGGCCATTCAAGACGGCAAGGCCAAGTTGGTCTTTCTAGCCCATGATGCTGGACCCAATCTGACCAAGAAGATTCAAGATAAAAGTCATTATTATCAAGTAGAAATTGTAACCGTGTTTTCAACACTGGAATTAAGCATAGCAGTCGGGAAATCGAGAAAGGTTTTGGCTGTGACAGATGCTGGATTTACAAAGAAAATGAGGTCTCTTATGGAATAGAAGAGGAGGACATGATTTGTCTAAGAAAAGATTGTACGAAATCGCAAAAGAACTTGGAAAAGAAAGTAAAGAAGTTGTAGCGCGTGCAAAAGAGTTGGGCTTGGATGTGAAAAGCCACTCATCAAGTGTGGAAGAAGCTGTCGCTGCAAAAATCGCTGCCAGCTTTAAGCCTGCAGCTGCTCCGAAAGCAGAAGCAAAACCTGCAGCACCAAAAGCAAGTGCAGAAAAGAAAGCCGAAAAATCTGAGCCAGCTAAACCAGCTGTAGCTAAGGAAGAGGCAAAACCTGCTGAGCCAGTCGCTCCGAAGGCAGACAAAGTAGCAGCTAAACCGCAAAGCCGTAATTTCAAGGCTGAGCGTGAAGCCCGTGCCAAAGAGCAGGCAGAACGACGCAAGCAAAATAAAGGCAATAACCGTGACCAACAACAAAACGGAAACCGTCAGAAAAACGACGGCCGTAATGGTGGAAAACAAGGTCAAGGAAACCGCGACAATCGTCGCTTTAATGACCAAGCTAAGAAACAGCAAGGTCAGCAAAATCGTGGAAACGATCGTCGTCAGCAAGAGGACAAACGTCCAAATCAAGCGGCTCCACGTGTTGACTTTAAAGCCCGTGCAGCGGCCCTAAAAGCAGAGCAAAATGCAGAATATGCCCGTTCAAGTGAGGAACGTTTCAAGCAGACTCAGGCTGCCAAAGAAGCCTTGGCCCAAGCTAACAAACGCAAGGAGCCAGAGGAAATCTTTGAAGAAGTGGCTAAGTTAGCTGAACAAGCGCAACAAGTTCAAGCAGTGCTTGAAACAGCTCCTGTAGCTAAAGAAGCACCAGTGGATACACGTCGTAAGAAGCAAGCTCGACCAGACAAAGAACGTGATGATTTCGATCACGAAGAAGATGGTCCTAGAAAACAACAAAAGAATCGAAGTAGTCAAAATCAAGTGAGAAATCAAAAGAATAGTAACTGGAATAACAACAAAAAGAACAAAAAAGGCAATAACAAGAACAACCGTAATCAGACTCCAAAACCTGTTACGGAGCGTAAATTCCATGAATTGCCAACAGAATTTGAATATACAGATGGTATGACTGTTGCGGAAATCGCAAAACGTATCAAACGTGAACCAGCTGAAATCGTTAAGAAACTCTTTATGATGGGTGTCATGGCCACACAAAACCAATCCTTGGATGGGGAAACAATTGAACTCCTCATGGTAGATTATGGTATCGAAGCCAAACAAAAGGTTGAAGTGGATAATGCCGACATCGAACGTTTCTTTGTCGAAGATGGTTATCTCAATGAAGATGAATTGGTTGAGCGTCCACCAGTTGTAACCATCATGGGACACGTTGACCACGGTAAAACAACACTTCTAGATACCCTTCGTAACTCTCGTGTTGCGACAGGTGAAGCAGGTGGTATCACGCAGCATATCGGTGCCTACCAAATCGTTGAAAATGGCAAGAAGATTACCTTCCTTGACACACCAGGACACGCGGCCTTTACATCTATGCGTGCACGTGGTGCTTCTGTTACCGATATTACGATCTTGGTCGTAGCGGCAGATGATGGTGTTATGCCTCAGACCATTGAAGCCATCAACCACTCAAAAGCGGCCAACGTTCCAATCATCGTAGCCATTAACAAGATTGATAAACCAGGTGCTAACCCAGAACGCGTTATCGGTGAATTGGCTGAGCATGGTGTTATGTCAACAGCTTGGGGTGGAGATTCTGAATTTGTTGAAATCTCAGCTAAATTCAACCAAAACATCGAAGAATTGTTGGAAACAGTCCTTCTTGTGGCTGAAATCCAAGAACTTAAGGCAGACCCAACAGTGCGTGCGATCGGTACAGTTATAGAAGCTCGCTTGGATAAAGGAAAAGGTGCGGTCGCAACCCTTCTTGTTCAACAAGGTACCTTGAATGTCCAAGACCCAATCGTTGTCGGAAATACCTTCGGTCGTGTCCGTGCTATGACCAACGACCTTGGTCGTCGTGTTAAGGTAGCAGGTCCATCAACACCAGTTTCAATCACAGGTTTGAATGAAGCGCCAATGGCAGGTGACCACTTTGCCGTTTATGAGGATGAAAAATCTGCGCGTGCAGCAGGTGAAGAGCGTGCCAAACGTGCCCTCATGAAACAACGTCAAGCTACACAACGTGTTAGCCTTGAAAATCTCTTTGATACCCTTAAAGCTGGTGAACTCAAGTCAGTTAACGTCATCATCAAGGCCGATGTACAAGGTTCTGTTGAAGCCCTTTCTGCCTCACTTCAAAAGATCGACGTGGAAGGTGTCAAAGTTACCATCGTTCACTCTGCGGTCGGTGCTATCAACGAATCAGACGTGACCCTTGCAGAAGCTTCAAATGCCTTTATCGTTGGTTTTAACGTACGTCCTACACCACAAGCTCGTCAACAAGCCGATGCTGACGATGTAGAAATCCGTCTCCACAGCATTATCTACAAAGTTATCGAAGAGATGGAAGAAGCTATGAAAGGGATGCTTGATCCGGAATTCGAAGAAAAAATCATCGGTGAAGCTCTTATCCGTGAGACCTTCAAGGTATCTAAAGTGGGAACTATCGGTGGATTTATGGTTATCAACGGTAAGGTTACCCGTGACTCTAAAGTCCGTGTTATCCGTGACGGTGTTGTTATCTATGACGGTGAACTCGCAAGCTTGAAACACTACAAAGACGACGTTAAAGAAGTTACAAACGGTCGTGAAGGTGGATTGATGATTGACGGTTATAATGATATCAAGATGGATGATGTTATTGAGGCTTATGTCATGGAAGAAATCAAGAGATAATAGAGAAACGATAGCTCATTTGACTCGTCGTCAACAGCGCCTTGATGAACCCTCAGTTCTATCTAAGGCTTGTTTCCTAGATTCAAATGGCTCTAGTTTCTCTATCTAATAGAAATAGCTAGGTCTGCTGGCCTAGCTTTTGGTTCAAAGTAGAGAAAGGAATATCATGGCAAATCATTTCCGTACGGATCGTGTGGGCATGGAAATCAAGCGTGAAGTCAATGAGATTTTGCAAAAGAAAGTCCGTGATCCGCGTGTCCAAGGGGTAACCATCACAGATGTTCAGATGCTAGGAGACTTGTCTGTTGCCAAGGTTTACTACACCATTTTGAGTAACCTTGCTTCGGATAATCAGAAAGCTCAAATCGGGCTTGAAAAAGCAACTGGGACCATCAAACGTGAACTTGGTTGCAATTTGAAATTATACAAAATCCCAGATTTGACCTTCGTCAAAGACGAGTCCATCGAGTATGGAAACAAGATTGACGAGATGCTACGCAATCTGGATAAAAACTAAAGAAGAGGGGTAACCCTCTTTTTTGGTGCTTGGATTCTTCTAGATATCAATAGCTGTATTTGTAATTGCAAAAAACAGTTTAAAAAATTTGTAAATACCTTATAGTATGATATGATAAAGTTTAATACGAATGATAAATGGAGATAGAGATGGGCAAACAAGAGTTAGCGATGCAAGTGCTGCAACAAGTGGTGAAATTACCCATGGTCAAAGTTGATCGAGAAAAATTTTTAGTTGACAAGTTTTCTAAAGAGTTAGATCGAAAGGATATTGCTACATTATTGGAAAAAGGTCCGACCTCTTTGTTAACAAAGGAAAATTTGGATCGAGTTGCTAAGACCTGTATTAAGGACAATGTTCTACGAGCAAGCGGGACTTCGATTTTGGCAGGTTTACCTGGTGGTATTGCCATGGCAATCACTATTCCAACAGATGTAGTTCAGTTTTATGCTTTTTCATTAAAGTTGGCCCAAGAACTAGGCTATATTTATGGATTTGATGATCTTTGGGAATCCCGTGATGAATTGAGCGAGGATGCTCAAAATACACTCTTGCTTTATCTCGGTGTCATGCTAGGGGTAAATGGAGCAGGGGCTTTACTTCGCTCTGGAGGTGTAACAGTTGCCAAGCATGTGATGAAGACGATTCCGCAGAAAGCTTTGACAAAGACACTTTGGTATCCTATTCTGGAAAAAGTTTTGAAAATTTTTGGAGTCAGCTTGACAAAGGGAGGCTTGGCTAAGGGAATGGGAAAAGTGATTCCTATTTTAGGAGGTGTCCTTTCTGGTGGCTTAACCTTTGCGACCATGAAGCCGATGGGGGAAAGACTGCAAAAGGAATTATCCAAATTAGTTAATTATAATGAAGGGCAGTATCAAATAGATATTGATACTATCCGAAAAGAAGCTGAAATCATCGAAGGTGAGTAATATGGGACTTATAAAAACTCTAGCTAAAACTTACGGGAATTACTTTTTGACCATGCAAGGTGTAAAAGTAATGAAAACGATAAAGAAAGATGACCATTCCGTTGTCGGTTTTGGGAAACTCTTTATTGCAGACAAGTTAATGGATACGGCTCGGTGGCTCATCAAGTCAGAGGATAAAAAATGAAATTTTTCTGGGGACTTCTTGCCATTATTTTTATCAAACCGATTATTGGAATTATGAAATTCCTGTGGATGATCATCTCTTTTGCAGTCCAATTGCTGTTTTACAAGCTATTATTTAAGATATTGGATTGGCTCTTTAAGCTTATTTAGATACTAATCCAAGTCGCAGATAACTAGCAGGAACTTTACTGCTAGTTTTTTAATCTCTTTCCTTGTGGTATAATAAAAGCAGTAAAATCATTTTAGAACATTCAATGGAGGTCGTCATGGATAATATCATCGATGTGTCAATTCCCGTTGCAGAAGTGGTGGACAAGCATCCAGAAGTCTTGGAAATCCTAGTGGAGCTGGGTTTTAAACCCCTTGCCAATCCTTTGATGCGCAACACAGTCGGTCGCAAAGTATCGCTTAAGCAGGGTTCTAAGCTTGAAGGAACTCCTATGGACAAGATTGTTCGCACTCTGGAAGCGAATGGCTACGAAGTGATTGGGTTAGACTAATGGCAGATGAACGGATTCATGTCCTACGGGATATTTTGTTAGAATTGCATAATGGCGCCTCTCCTGAATCAGTTCAGGGGCGCTTTGATGCGACTTTTACAGGTGTTTCAGCCATCGAGATTTCTCTCATGGAGCACGAGCTGATGAACTCAGACTCAGGTGTCACCTTTGAAGATGTTATGGAACTTTGTGATGTCCATGCCAATCTTTTTAAAAATGCTATCAAAGGTGTCGAAGTAGAGGATACTGAGCATCCAGGCCACCCAGTTCGGATTTTCAAAGAAGAAAATCTGGCTCTCCGTGCAGCTTTAATTCGCATTCGTAGATTGTTAGATACCTATGAGTCTATGGAAGATGAAGAAATGCTTGCGGAGATGCGAAAGGGTTTGGTGCGTCAGATGGGACTTTTGGGGCAATTTGACATCCACTACCAGCGTAAGGAAGAACTCTTCTTTCCTATCATGGAGCGCTATGGACACGACTCACCTCCTAAAGTTATGTGGGGAGTGGATGATCAGATCAGGGAACTCTTTCAAACAGTTTTAGCGACAGCCAACTCATTACCAGAAGTGTCGATTAGCACTGTAAAAGAAGCTTTTGAAGCTTTTGCGACAGAGTTTGAAAGTATGATTTTCAAGGAAGAGTCCATCCTTCTCATGATTCTCCTTGAGTCCTTTACTCAGGATGACTGGCTTCAGATTGCGGGGGAGAGCGATGCCTATGGTTATGCCATCATCCGCCCGTCTGAGAAATGGGTTCCAGAACGACAGAGCTTCGTTGAGGAAAAGAGTGCAGAGGAGCCCGTGCAACTAGATACAGCTGAAGGCCAAGTGCAACAAGTTATTGATACGCCAGAAGGGCAGTTTACCATTACCTTTACCCCTAAGGAAAAGGAAGCAGTGCTGGACCGCCATAGTCAACAGGCTTTTGGTAATGGCTATCTCTCAGTCGAGCAGGCCAATCTCATCCTCAATCATCTCCCTATGGAGATTACCTTTGTCAATAAAGATGATATTTTCCAGTATTACAATGACAATACACCAGCTGACGAGATGATTTTCAAACGGACACCGTCCCAAGTTGGGCGCAATGTTGAACTTTGCCATCCACCTAAGTACTTGGACAAGGTCAAGACCATCATGAAGGGACTTCGTGAGGGAAGCAAAGACAAGTATGAAATGTGGTTCAAGTCAGAGTCGCGAGGCAAGTTTGTCCACATCACTTATGCTGCAGTGCACGATGAAGAGGGAGAATTCCAAGGTGTGCTAGAATACGTTCAGGATATCCAGCCCTACCGTGAGATTGATACGGACTATTTCCGTGGATTAGAATAAGGAGAAAAAATGAGTTACGAACAAGAATTTATGAAGGAATTTGAAGCTTGGGTCAATACCCAAATCATGATTAACGACATGGCGCACAAGGAAAGTCAAAAAGTTTACGAAGAAGACCAGGACGAGCGTGCCAAAGATGCCATGATTCGCTACGAAAGTCGTTTGGATGCTTATCAGTTCTTGCTTGGTAAGTTTGAAAACTTCAAAGCAGGTAAGGGATTCCATGATTTACCAGAGGGATTGTTTGGTGAGCGGAATTATTAAATGAGATAGATTCTTGATTTTTTACTAAAATCTTGATAGAATATTTATATTAAATCCTTGTCAGAGCAGGGGTTTTTTATTGAAAGGATTTTATCATGTCAAAGAAACTCAATCGTAAAAAACAATTACGAAATAGCCTCCGTCGAGCAGGTGCCTTTTCAAGTACTGTGACTAAGGTTGTAGAAGAGACAAAGAAAGTCGTAAAACGTGCTGAGCAGTCAGCAAGCGAAGCTGGTAAGGCTGTTTCTAAAAAAGTTGAACAAGCAGTAGAAGCTACCAAAGAGCAAGCTCAAAAAGTAGCCAATTCTGTAGAAGATTTTGCAGCAAACTTGGGTGGACTTCCACTTGACCGTGCTAAAACCTTCTATGATGAAGGAATCAAGTCTGCTTCAGATTTCAAAAATTGGACTGAAAAAGAACTCCTTGCCTTGAAAGGAATCGGCCCAGCTACCATTAAGAAATTGAAAGAAAACGGCATCAAGTTCAAGTAATTTTTCTTGTTCCTTGCATTTCCGAAAAAATCTTGCTACAATAGAGCCATTAGAGGTGTTTTGAATCCCACATTTTACAGAAAGTGGCGGTGCTGAGAAGTCCACAAATGTGTCAAAACTAGTTGCTAATGGATGAAAAATTGAAATAAAAGTGTCTTTTTGTTTTAAAGACGAGAGTTGCGGGCCTTGCCCGAAATTGGGTGGTACCGCGGATAAATACATTCGTCCCTGTCATGTAGATGGCAGGGATGATTTTTTGTAGAAAGCGAGGTATAAGGATGACAAGAACTGAACTGCCAGAACGATTAGAAACCGAACGGCTTGTCTTACGCGTCCGTACGGTGGCGGATGCCGAAGATATTTATGCCTACGCTAGTCTCCCAGAGGTCGCCTACCCAGCAGGTTTTCTACCCGTCAAGACCTTGGAAGATGAGATTTACTATCTGGAGCATATTCTACCCGAGCGCAATCAAAAGGAAAATCTCCCAGCTGGCTACGGAATTGTCGTCAAAGGAACCGATAAAGTCATCGGCTCTGTTGATTTCAACCATCGGCACGAAGACAATGTACTGGAGATTGGCTATACCTTGCACCCAGACTATTGGGGACGAGGTTATGTACCAGAAGCAGCGCGAGCTTTGATTGACCTAGGCTTTAAAGAATTAGGTCTTCACAAGATTGAGCTAACTTGTTTTGGCTCCAATGTCCAAAGTCAACGAGTCGCAGAAAAGCTTAGATTTACCCTCGAAGCTCGAATAAGAGACAGAAAGGATGTTCAAAGAAACCGCTGTGACAGTCTGATATATGGTTTGCTGAAAAGTGAGTGGGAGGTGATTTGATGCATCTTTTCATCATTGGGGCTCCGGCTTCTGGGAAAATGACCATTGGTCAAGAACTATCTCGACTGACGGATTCTACCCTCTTTTATAACCATCAAGCCATCGATTTTGCACTAGAAATCTATCAGGACTTTACAGAGGAAATGTGGGAATTTGTTCGTGGGATCACCTTTTCTTTTCTTGGAACAAGTGCAAGAAATCAGCGATCAGTAATTTTAACAGACGTAATTGATTTTTCAAATCAGTACCAGCTGCTGTATTTGAAGCAAATTCAGGATTTGTTGGATGACTATCATCAAGAGATTCTTTTTGTGGAGTTGGAAACAAGTCTTGAGGAGCGCTTACATCGAAATCGAACGGAGAATCGATTAAAGCACAAACCCTTAAAACGACATATTGAGGTATCTGAAAGAGAAATTTTAGAGACCGCTGAAACACTTCAATTAAATTCCCAACATCAACCGAATGAGTTGTACCACTACCTTAAAATAAATAATACGAATTTGTCTGCAGAAGAAGCTGCTAAGCAAATTCAAAATAAAATGAACAAAATAGAGAAAGGACAAACACATGTCTAAAGAACTTTCACCTAAATACAATCCAGCCGAGGTTGAGGCTGGTCGTTACCAAAAATGGCTTGACGAAGATGTTTTCAAGCCTTCAGGAGATCAAAAGGCTAAGCCTTATTCAATCGTGATTCCACCACCAAACGTAACTGGGAAACTCCACCTTGGTCACGCTTGGGATACAACGTTGCAAGATATCATTATCCGTCAAAAACGCATGCAAGGTTTTGATACGCTTTGGCTTCCTGGTATGGACCACGCTGGGATTGCGACTCAGGCTAAGGTTGAGGAGCGCTTACGTGGTGAGGGTATTACGCGTTATGACCTAGGTCGTGAAAAATTCCTCGACAAGGTCTGGGAATGGAAAGACGAATATGCCACTACTATCAAGGAACAATGGGGCAAGATGGGGCTCTCTGTAGACTACTCTCGTGAGCGTTTCACTCTTGACGAAGGTTTGTCAAAAGCTGTTCGTAAGGTCTTTGTGGACCTTTACAAGAAAGGTTGGATCTATCGTGGTGAATTCATCATCAACTGGGACCCAGCAGCTCGCACTGCCCTTTCTGATATCGAAGTTATCCATAAGGATGTGGAAGGTGCCTTCTACCACATGAACTACATGCTGGAAGATGGCTCACGCGCTCTTGAAGTGGCGACAACTCGTCCTGAGACTATGTTTGGGGACGTTGCCGTTGCGGTCAATCCAGAAGACCCACGCTACAAGGACTTGATCGATAAAAACGTCATCCTTCCAATTGCTAATAAACTCATCCCAATCGTTGGAGATGAGCATGCTGATCCTGAGTTTGGTACAGGTGTCGTGAAAATCACACCTGCCCATGATCCAAACGACTTCTTGGTTGGTCAACGCCATAACTTGCCACAAGTCAACGTCATGAACGATGACGGAACTATGAATGACTTGGCCTTTGAATTTGCAGGCATGGACCGTTTTGAAGCTCGTAAGGCGGTCGTTGCTAAGCTGGAAGAAATCGGTGCCCTCGTTAAAATCGAAAAACGTGTCCACAGTGTTGGTCACTCAGAACGTACAGGTGTTGTGGTCGAACCACGCTTGTCAACGCAATGGTTCGTCAAGATGGACCAATTGGCCAAGAATGCTATTGCCAACCAAGACACAGAGGACAAGGTCGAATTCTACCCACCTCGTTTCAACGATACTTTCCTTCAATGGATGGAAAATGTCCACGACTGGGTAATCTCTCGTCAGCTCTGGTGGGGTCACCAAATCCCTGCTTGGTACAATGCTGAGGGTGAAATGTATGTCGGTGAAGAAGCGCCAGAAGGTGACGGATGGACTCAGGACGAAGATGTATTGGATACTTGGTTTAGTTCTGCCCTTTGGCCATTCTCAACCATGGGCTGGCCTGATGTCGACTCAGCAGACTTCAAACGTTATTATCCAACATCAACTTTGGTGACTGGTTATGATATTATCCCGTTCTGGGTATCTCGAATGATTTTCCAAGGTTTGGAATTTACTGGCAAGTCGCCATTCAAAAATGCCTTGATTCATGGTCTCATTCGTGATGAGGAAGGCCGTAAGATGTCGAAATCTCTCGGTAACGGGATTGATCCAATGGATGTTATTGATAAGTACGGAACAGATAGCCTTCGTTGGTTCCTTTCAAACGGTTCTGCACCAGGGCAAGACGTCCGCTTCTCTTACGAGAAAATGGATGCTTCATGGAACTTCATTAACAAGATCTGGAACATCTCTCGCTACATCCTCATGAACAATGAAGGCTTGACTCTTGAGCAAGCAACTGCCAATGTGGAAAAAGTTGTTAACAAGGAAGCTGGAAACGTTACAGACCGCTGGATTCTCCACAACCTCAATGAAACCATCGGAAAAGCTACTGCTAACTTTGATAAGTTTGAGTTTGGTGTGGCTGGCCACATCCTCTACAACTTCATCTGGGATGAGTTTGCGGACTGGTACGTTGAATTGACCAAGGAAGTCCTTTATAGCGATAACGAAGAAGAGAAAGTCATCACACGTTCTGTTCTCCTTTACACTCTGGACAAGATCCTTCGTCTCCTTCACCCAATCATGCCATTTGTGACAGAGGAAATCTTTGGACAAATCTCAGAAGGCTCTATCGTGACAGCAGAATACCCAACTGTTAACCCAGCCTTTGAAGACTTGGCTGCTCACACAGGTGTGGAAAGCCTCAAAGACTTGATTCGTGCTGTTCGTAATGCGCGTGCAGAAGTAAATGTAGCACCAAGCAAGCCAATTACCATCCTTGTTAAGACAAGCGATAGCGACTTGGAAGCCTTCTTTAACAGCAATGTCAACTATATCAAACGCTTCACAAATCCAGAACACTTGGAAATCGCATCAACTATTCCTGCACCTGAACTTGCTATGTCAAGCGTCATCACAGGAGCAGAAATCTACTTGCCACTGGCAGACCTCCTCAATGTCGAAGAAGAACTGGCTCGTCTCGACAAGGAACTCGCTAAATGGCAAAAAGAATTGGATATGGTCGGCAAGAAGCTCTCTAACGAACGCTTCGTAGCCAATGCCAAACCAGAAGTCGTCCAAAAAGAACGCGACAAACAAGCCGACTACCAAGCTAAATACGATGCGACCGTAGCACGTATCGATGAGATGAAGAAACTCGTTAAATAAACACAGAAACACGGTGATGAGCCGTGTTTTTTTGGTATAATGGAAACTGAGAATATTTTTTGAAAAGGGTAAGAAATGATAGAAGTTGTAGATTTATTTTCTGGTGCTGGAGGATTGACTTTTGGCTTTCAGAATACAATTAAAAATAATAAATTTGTTTCCCGAAATGACTTTAACATTAGATTTGCAAATGAATTCAATCATGATGCAGCAGAAGCTTTCAGACAAAATTATCCTAGAGTTACTATGATTGAGGAAGACATTGCTAATATAGATGAACAATTTTTAAAATCCAAAGGAATCAGTTCAAAAAGAGTTGATATAGTTATTGGTGGCCCACCTTGTCAGTCCTTTAGTACGGTTGGCAAGAGACAGTATGATAAGAGAGCAAAAATGTATCGTGAATATAGAAGGATACTTTCATTTATCCAACCTAAAATGTTTGTTTTTGAAAATGTTTATGGTTTGCTAACCATGAAAAACGAGCAAAATGGCCCAATTATTCGAAATGTAAAAGAAAGTTTTAAAGATTTATCTAGCTTTGGAGATGTTCATGGATATAGCGTTTATACAGAATTACTTAATGCTAAGGATTACGGTGTTCCACAAAATAGAGAACGCGTCTTTTTGATTGGTGTAAGAAATGATTTAAATATTGAGTTTGAATGGAGTTTTCCAGAAAAGTGTACTTCTGAAAATCCCTTCAATTTAAGAGATGCTATTGGAGATTTACCTAGTTTAGGAAATAATGACAGAGCGGACCAATATGTGGAAGATCCGCAAACAGATTATCAAATTTTAATGAGAGGTAATCAAGATCAATTATTTAATCATGTAAGTCGTAATCATGGACAAAGATTGCAGAAAATTATAGCTGCACTTAAGGAAGGACAAGGTAAGAATGATATAAATAGAATGGTAGAAGATGGTATTTTAGATAAAGATTTATACCTGACTTCTGGCTATAACAATACTTACGGTAGATTGTGGTGGGATAGACCTTCTACTACCATTACAAATAATTTATCAACACCATCTTCTCTTCGTTGCATTCATCCTGAACAAAACAGAGCCTTGACGGCTAGAGAAGGGGCAAGAATTCAATCTTTTCCAGATAATTATAAATTTGTAGGTGGATTGCAAGCTATCAATACTCAAATTGGAAATGCTGTGCCTCCTATTTTGAGTATTCATCTGGCTAATAGAATAAAAAATTTTTTCAAGGAAAATAAATTATAAAGGCGTTTAATTATGATAGAAACTAATAGTATCCCATTCAACTTCTCTTATTTTGCTTTAAACTTGTTAGGAAAGCAAATGTATACTAATAATTGGAGTGCAATATCTGAATTAATAGCTAATGGTTTAGATGCTGGTGCAACAAATGTTAAGCTCTATATAGAATCTATCGATAAAGAGAATTCGATATTAGAAATTTTAGATAATGGTAGTGGAATGAGCTATGAAGATTTATCCACTAAATACGCCTTGATTGGTAGAAATAGACGTATATCAAACGAAGAATTCTCCGAGAAGACAAAGGGAAGAAAAGGTATAGGAAAATTAGCAACATTATTTTTGTCAAAAAAATATTATATAGTTTCTAAGAAGGGAGGAGATGAAACAGCTTGGATGTTAGACTCCACAAATGCATCTGATAGTGATATTCCTGAATTAATTCGTGTTGATATTAATGATGTATCTATTGAAAATAAAAGTGTTTGGGATTCGTTTGAGTCAGGAACTTTGATAAAATCAGTAGGAGTTAATTTATCTGGATTTGCAGAGGGAAAGTTAGATTCTTTGAAGATGACTTTGGCTAATTATTATTTGTTAAACAATATTGGTGCAGTTATCGAAGTGGCGTACAAGACTAGAGTAAAACAGAAGATAGAATTTTCAAAAGTTTCTAAAGTAATTGGATTTAAAAATTTGTATGCTTTTTTTCAAACTTCTGAAGGTATCGTTGAAAATAAATTGCTAAATGACTCAGTGAAAATAAATGCAGATTTAGAGCAAGTATCCAACAAATTACGTAAGGTAAAAAAATTAAATCCATCAGACATTACTAAAATAAATTTGAAAGGGAAAAGGAAGTTTTTAACTTTACAAGGAGATGCAAAGGAATTTAATTATGAATTGACTGGTTGGATAGGGATTCACAGTACAATTAATATGGTGGAAGCGTCTGAAAATACAAAAAACGATCCCAATAATAGATTTATAAGAAATACTGTTTATAAGGCTAATCAGCTAAGACTGTATGTTAGAGATAAATTAGCAGTGTCAGATTTTATGCCACAATTAAATAATACTCAAGCATTTAGTAATTATATAGAAGGGGAAATCTCATTTGATATTTTAGACAATGATTACTTGGAGGATATTTCAACTTCAAATCGTGAAGGATTATCAGGAAATGATGAGAGGATAACTTTATTGATTGAACTGTTAAAACCAATTGTTAATAAGTTGATAAGTGAACGTGTTAGTATTGGTGGTGTAGTTCGCAAAGAAGTGGAAAAAATTCGACAAGAAGAAAAGAAGAAATTAGAAAGAAAAGAACAACTTGCAGAGGAAAAAAGAAAGCAAGCAGAAGAAAATAAAAAAATTGCAGAACAGCAACGTAAGGAGGCTGAGTTAGCCCAAAAATTAGCAGAGATAAAACAAAAGGAAGCAGAAATAGCTAGAGACGTAGCAGAGGAGGAAAGTAAAAGAAAGGATGTTTTAATTGGAAGCAATAATTCTGCGCAACAAAATTTGTTGGCTCATGAATTAACTGGAGTGTATAAAAACATAGATTCAGTAAATAAAAAAATTGTTGCAGATTTTAAATCGACAGATGATTTTGAACGAGTGAGCGAGTATGTTGTTAGTCTAAAAAAATCTTCTGGAAAATTATTTACAATAAAAAATCAAGTACTCAAATTAAATACTTCTGAAGTAAAAGGAAGGAAATACATTAATGTCAAAAGTTATATAAAGAGTTACTTAAACAGTCTTTCTTATAAAAATTTAGAGATTATAATTGATTTTTCAAATAATCCTCATACTTCCAGAGTACATATTTTTGATTTAGGTATGATACTAGATAATTTTATTATAAATGCTATGGATCAACTAGCAGATAAAATTATATTTAAATTCATCGATGAAGAAAATAAATTAGTTATATCTTCTAATAAGCCATTATCTTCTGAAATAGTCAATAAGGACGATATTTTTAGATTAGGATTTACTACTAAAGAGAATGGAACAGGAGTTGGGATGTATATAATTAAACAAACTTGTAAAAAATTTAAATGGGAAATTAATGTGGTTTCAAATACGGAAGAAACAAGCTTTATAATTGAATTAGGTGATAATTAGAAAATGCGTAGAGATATTAGTATTATTTGGTTAGAAGATGAGATGGAAGATGCTTTTCACGATTATTTAAAAATAGTAAAAAAAGCTATAGAAGATAAAGGTTATCAATTATTAGGAGATAATTGTCATTTATGTGAAAGTATTGGAGATGCCAGAAAAGTTTTGGATGATACTTCTAAAAGAATCGATTTCTTTATATCCGATTTTAATTTAGGAGAAGAATATGAGAATGGTATTGATAATGGTATTGAATTTTTAAACGATGTAAGAAGTCGAGAAAAATATAAGCAATTTTTTATTCTTTATTCAAAAAATTATGATGAGATAAAGGAGACAGTAATAACAAAAATTAATGAGGAAGATAATCTAGGATTATTAAATAATACTATGATTATCAACTTATCCTCTCCCAGCGATGAAGTAATTGAACGTGAATTTCAGAAAGCCATTGAAATTAGTCTATCAAAGTGGGATGAACTAAATGCTCTTAGAGGAGAGTATATGAGTGAAAATGCTGAGATAGAATATGAGTTAAAAAAAATATTAAATGTTGACTTAACAGATTCTAGAAATTATAAATCTCTCTATAGAGATTTTAAAAATAATCATCTTAGTAAACGTGATATAACCCACAACACATCATTATTAAATGATTGGATGCAAATGATAGATAAACGTAATTCATTAGCTCATTCTAAAGAAGAATTTAATGATGTAAAAGGCTATGTAATATCAAACATCGATGATAAAAGTATACAAATTGTAGAAGAGAAAATTAACGAAGAGAGAAAATCATTGATACATCTATCAGAACAAGTGAAAGCATTAATAAGAGCAAAACCAAAAAGAATAATCAATAACAAACATTGATGATGAAAGTACCTAATTGTATAAGAGGAAATTGTTGATAAATCCACAGGAGTAAGTAAAAACATAGGGACAAAAAGATATTTTAATATCCAATAAAAAGATAAAATACAATTATTTACAATTATCAAAATACTACTAATATAACTAACATTTTAGAAAGCAGCTTACTACACAACAAACCCTCTACGTTAGAACCGACCTGATAAGTACAACATTGCAGCATTCTCCTCAGGTGTTGGGGGAATTGAGTTTGGATTTGAACAGACCAACGAGTTCAGAGTGGTGTATACCAATGAATTTGATAAGTATGTGCGCAAGATTTATTCGTTTAATCAAACCATTCGTCCAACGGACATTTCAGATGAGTGCATGGAATCTTGAATACAACTTTTTCATTATGTCTCTTCATAGCACTTATTGTGAAGGATTTTTATAATTTACGCCAATTCCATACCCATTTCACCATTTACCGATGACACAGAAAAACAATTGAAAGGAACTTTCTATGCAACCAACTTACAACATTGACAACCCAAACTTGTCTTATGAAGCTAAACGTGATTTATGGCGGATAGGTTTTGGTCTGCAGAAAGTTGACAATCTAGTGCCATCAGCTTATATGGAATCTTTGGCTGAGAAACAGGCTCGGGGTGAACTGACTTATGAGCAGGTTTATGAGGATGCAACGGCTTATCACCATACTATTGATGCAAGTACGGAAGAGGCAGACTTGGTTTCTCTACGTATTGTAGAACTATTGTCTCGAAGAGGCTTTAGCTTCAGTCCTGCGACCTTACTTGCTATTCATAAGGAGTTGTTTCAAGATATATTTGAACCCTCTATTCCGGTGGGGCAATTTCGTCAGACCAATATCACAAAGAATGAACCTGTTTTGAATGGTGAAAGTGTTGTCTACTCTGATTACTCCATGATTCAAATGACCTTGGATTATGATTTTAATCAGGAAAAACAAGTTGCATATGCGACACTAACTCAGGCGGATGTGGTTAAACAAATCCAGCATTTTATTTCAGGAATCTGGCAGATTCATCCATTTCGTGAAGGAAACACTCGGACGGTAACGGTATTTTTGATTCAGTATCTTCGTGAGTTTGGTTTTAATATTGATAATACACCGTTTCAGCAACATGCCAAGTATTTTCGTGATGCCTTGGTATTAGATAATGCAAAGATTTTACAGAGACGTCCTGAGTTTTTAACAGCTTTTTTTGAAAATCTCTTGCTTAGTGGTCAAAACGATCTGTCTTCAGAAAAAATGTATCTAGATTTAGACATCGATCTTTCATAATCCTAATACTGAGTAAACATTGAATTTTAGGAAAAAATGAAGTAAATATTCTCACAAGAAAACGTATATCATCAAAGTTTCAGTGAACTGCACCCCAAAAGTTAGACAGAAAAAATCTAACTTTTGGGGTGTTTTTATTATGAAATTAACTTATGATGATAAAGTTCAGATCTATGAACTTAGAAAACAAGGATATAGCTTAGAGAAGCT